>DAOUHG010000258.1:0-10321 GCA_034428835.1 Dehalococcoidia bacterium | reverse complement strand
TCAGCCTGCCCTCAACTCAGGCATCGTTCACCGGATGGATAGCCCATGCCGAGGTTGGCAGCGGCGGCGAGGGGAGCGAGTCGGGCGGCGAACACGGCAGCGGCGGCGAGTCGGGCAGCGAAGGCGGCGAAGGCAGCGGCGGTGAGTCGGGCAGCGAAGGCGGCGAAGGCAGCGGCGGTGAGTCGGGTGGCGAACACGGCAGCGGTGGCGAGCGTCGGGGTAGTGGCTAGGGCCAATCGGAATCGGCCCAGAGAAGATGTCGAAGCTTCAAGTGAGATAATCTGACCATAGGCGAATGTAGTAGATAGACGCGGTGTCTCCATGAGGCGCCGCGTCTAAGATGTTTTCTTAGAGGACTGACGATGAGCGGGACAGTATTGATAGTCGAAGACGATAGGAGGATCGCGAACTGGGTCAAGGTGTACTTCGAGCGCGCCGGATTCTCTGCTGAGGTTGCTCATGACGGAGAATCCGGTCTGGCCCTGGCCCGTAGTCTGACACCGGACCTGATAATCCTGGACCTGATGCTTCCTCGTCTCGATGGCGTGGATCTGTGCAGAATCCTGCGACGAGAGTCAGACGTTCCGATAATCATGCTGACGGCCAGAGAAGCGCACGCCGAGCGAATCATCGGACTGGACAGCGGGGCTGACGACTACATCGTCAAGCCCTTCGATCCCGAGGAGGTCATCGCGCGCGCCGAAGCCGTGCTTCGTCGCGTCAAAGGCAGGGTTCAGCAGGTTCTGACACGAGACAACATCACGCTGAACGAGACCACGCGGAGCGTGACGGTCAATGAAGAACCCGTAGTCTTGAGCCAGGCGCAAATCGCCCTGCTATCGACGTTCATGCGTCACCCCAATCAGTTGCTCACCCGCGACCAGCTGATCTCACTGACCTTCAACCACGAATTCCAGGGCTTCGACCGCGCCATCGACAGCCAGATCGCTCGCCTGCGCAAGCAGATCAGCCGGGATGGCAGGCAGCCCATTCAGACCGTCTACGGCGCTGGCTACAGGTTCGTGGTGGAGGACGAATGATGTCACTGCGCTGGCGCATCATGGGTTCGATCGTCTTTGTCATCGTCCTTACCGTCTTGATCAGCGTCGGTGTGGGCTATTACACAACGCAGGCCCGCCTGGGTGTGTTCGTAGACCAGATAGGTGATGATGAGGCGGTCCAGTTAGCCCAGAAACTGAGCCGAGAGTATACCACTGCCGGTGGCTGGGAAACGGTGGACAGGGCGCTGTACGAGGCCGGATACATCTACAACGGAGTTCCTCAGAGGGAGCGGTCAGAAGAAGGCGAGGGAGAATCCTTCGAGCTCTTCCACAATGACACGGTACGAGTCGTCATCACCGGCGCCGATGGACGTGTGGTGAAGGACAATTTATCCGAGCTGTTATCTGGGACCACCGCACCCAATCTGGACGGACATCGCGAAACGGTGTTCGATTTAGCTGCGAACCAGCCCGTGGGCCACGTCTATGTGGATGTAAACCGTGAGTTCCTGTCGACCGAATCGCACGGATTTCTCAACACGCTCCTGTCCATCACCCTAATTGGCGGAGTGCTGACAATTGGCGTTGCCATACTGCTGGCGGTTTGGTTGTCCAAACGGATCACGGCGCCGGTGACAGCTTTGACGGAGGCAACTGAGGCAATCGCGCAGGGGGATACGACCCGGCTGCCGGTCACATCCTCGGATGAGTTGGGCCGGATGAGCGAGGCTTTCAACCGGATGACCTCCACTTTGGAATCCCAGCGCGAGCTCCGCAGGCGGCTGATAAACGATGTCTCCCATGAGCTGAATACGCCGCTGAGCGTCATACAACTGGAGGCGAAAGGGCTGCGCGACGGACTTCAGACGCCTGAGAGCGCGTCCGACCACATCATCCAGGAAGTGGATAGGCTGCGCGGTCTCGTAACCGACCTGGACTGGCTTGCGGAGACCGACAGTGGTGAGTTCAGGCTCACGCTCGAAATAAGTTCGGTTTACGAGCTTCTCACCGCAGAGGTAGACCGCTGGCAGCCGCAATCTCAGGCCAGACAGGTTGAATTGTCGCTGCAGGCATCCGCTGACCTGCCGGACATGGACCTCGACCGGGTGCGCATGAGCCAGGCGTTGGGAAACATTCTGAGCAACGCCATTCATTGCACCGAGGCCGGCGGGAGTATCGTGCTCAGGGCGGGGTTGGAGGGCGACGAGACGTTGGCTATCTCGGTCACCGATGACGGGATCGGCATCCACGCCGCAGACCTTCCCCACGTCTTCGACCGCTTCTACCGCACCGACCAGTCTCGCAGTCGTGGGATAGGCGGCACAGGTCTGGGATTGGCCATCACCCGAGCTATAGTCGAGGCACACGGGGGTACGATTGCCGTAACAAGCGACGGGCTTGGACAGGGTGTAACAGTGACAACTCGCCTTCCCCTGAACAAGTGACTATCGTCCTCATTGGCCCGAAAGCAACCCGGTATTTCTCCTTATATGGGCCCTCTAACATTGGCAGCACAGTACGTGTAGGCCCACCAAACTTCTCTACCTGTTCGACCCAGGCCTCATGCAACCATCTTTAGACATTAGCCACCGTCCCACCCGCTTCGCTGTCCCGTAGTTGACCGCCACACAAGCGGTTCCTACAACTGCGCCAGTTGCAGCCGTCGTTTCGGGGAGGCTGGAGGGGGTATATGTCAGACTTCGCTTTGAATGTGGGTGGCGTTGCGATCGTCGCCCTTTCCGATATGAACTTCCCATTTCCCATGCCCCTCACCGAGCTGTTTCCCACGGCCCCTGCCGTGACGTGGGCCCCCTTATACCAATTTCGTGTAATGCCGCCGTATTCTCGCTGATCGGACTCTCTGGATTCCGGCCTTCGCCGGAATGACGGACGGGGGGCGCTGGCCATGCTATTTGAGGCATAGTCAGAACGAATTGGTATTACAAAGAGATCTACCCCGACACTTTCGGTGACGACCACATGCTCATAGAGATCGGCTGTTACGCCCGGTGGGGTACCACTACCTCGTTCTTGCCGGCGCGATGGACGAGACGATGTCACCGGATGCAGCCCCCACACCCCATACGTCGAATCTGACCACTGCAAGTTCCCATGGCTAATGGGGGACGTCTCTCGCTGTGGCGAAAACCGCTGATGCCAATTGGGAATGGCACATGCTATGTACATGCATAAGTCGCGATTATCTCATGTAAGGTCTTCGGCAAATGTAACTCAATCTGATACTGTCATTTTTCCGAAATGTTCTTATATTATGACAATATGCTACCTTGAACCGGTCAAGGTCGCCGAATCTATAATCTAACTTGACCTGGCCACCCCGTCGCTGAGTTCCGATTCTCCGGCGAGTTCTCCAGATCACTGCATGCAGAAGCTTGTGGAACAGGGGGGATTCCAATTCGTTGGATTCTGTTCCGCCCGCAGCGACCTTCGGGTCAACGAGGTTGTGGCCCCTCACAGGCCATGACTAACTGAACTTTGATCAAGCCGCGCCCTGGTATAGGTGCGCCTGCTAAACGGCCGCGTCAGAGACTCTCTGCTTCTCCGGCGTGCCGTCGAGGGCGCTCACCGTCATCCAGGGCAACCTTCAAGAGGAGTTACGGAAATGGTGATCTCGTTAGCGCCATCAACCGATTTCAAGCCACAAACTCAGCACAGCGCATGCCCGCGCTGTGAGGGGCCTCTGGTCTCCAACTATTACGAACCCCAGTGTCTCCAGTGTGGGTACGTCGACTACAGCCACACCCCACCTACGAAGATAGGCAACAAGAACCTGTTGAGTGCCGGTACGCGCTTCGTCTTCCGGTACATGGGTGAAGCCCCCAATCTGACGGAGACACTTGCGCACGTCCAGCTGCGTCGGCTGCGCAACAGAATTGTCTTCGGAGTGACCTGCCCGTTCTGTGACGTCGACGTGGAGATGGAGCAGTCTTCCCTGAGTGGGAAGCGCAAGGAGATCCGAGAGGAAAGATACCGCTGTCCGGACGGTCACCGGGTATCACTGATTCCGCGCAAGGACGGCAGCATGGGCTGGAAGTAAGCAGCCACGGCTACCGTCGGACACACCGGGAACTCGTAGAAAGAAACGCCGGCGTCGGTTACAGCTTGGAGTACGGATTCCTGGCTGAACCGGCGCTTGTACTCGTCTGAGATCTCGTCAATGAGCCGCACACTGTCGTCGCCGGGAGGCGCCGGGATCACCAGTATCTTGGAACGCTCCTTCTGGACCAGCCCCTCTGACCCACGCCACTGCCCGCGGGCGTCAATCACAGTCAGGCCATCCGGGAACCGGGGCGTCACCGTGTCTTCGAGGAAGGCTACCCACGCCGCGTCATCCACCACCTCGACCGAATCGCTGCTGCGTCCCATGAAGAGCTCGTACCGAACGAATCGGTCAGCTCCCTCCGGACAGGCGGGCGCATCAGCCTTGGCGCACGCGACTGCCATCATCACGGCAAACGCCAAGCAGACCAGCATCGCTGTAGGCATCAAAGTCTCCCTCGCGCTGCCGGAGTTCTACGAAAGACACTTTAAGGACCGAGATTTCCGGATAAGTTTCGTCAGCCTAGCCCGTGAGCCTCGATCTCTCGGCCATTCAGCGGTTGAATCGGGCGGCTGTTAGTTCCACCGCCTGTCAGTGCAGCAAGCTGCGTCACCTGCCCCCATGACACCTCCAGGACTTCCGACATCACCTGCCAACGGACCCCTTCCGTGTACGGAGGTGTTGTCAGAGAGCCTGTGTAGGAGTAGTAACCACGACCTGAGGGCAACCAATCTGATGCCGCCAGGCCGGATTTCGGCTCGGCTGTTTCGCCCTGACTGGGAGCAGAGTCGATCATCGCTTGAATAGCCGGATTCGATTGCCCGACCCGAAACAGTATGCCGACCACCGCAATCTCGCCCGACTCCTGCTTGTGTACCAGGTGCATCTCCAGCGCGAATCGCTCACCGTCAATCGTGTGCTCACTGGGATTGTGGGCATGAGCCTCGACAAGTTGGTATGTGCTCCCGTCCAGCTGTATGCTGCCGCCATCCTCGTAGTTGACCTTGACGAACTCGCCTGTGTTGCTGAGGTTTTCGGCACGTCCGCCGTACGCAAACGACAGGGTTGGCTCGCCGCCGATAGCGTATCCGGCAATGTCTATCGGTGACTGCTGATCCATCCGTCGTTCGCCGTCACATGCTGCCATCAATGCCATGCCAATCAATAAGACACCCAAACACTCCCGGAGATTCGTTTAGGTTGCCTGTGTCTCATCTAAACCCATGACATAGACTGAGGCTATGAGTGCTTTGCCAAGTGAGGGTATTCATCGAGGGGGACGTCAACGAGAACCTACATGTCTATATGCTTCCGATAATTCCGAGATAGATACTGAAAGAACAGCAGGACTTGGTCAATATATGTGTGAAATATCATAGCGGAAGCGTCTGGCCCGCCTCTCTGATTCGCTGGCGCCGCTGGTTTACGTCAGGCATCACGCTGGCCACCAATCCCCAGTAGTCTGCCGAGTGGTTGAGATGGGTCAGATGAGCCAGCTCGTGTACGACTACGTACTCGATAAGAGACGGCTCCAGCATCATGACCCGCCAATTGAACCGCAGCGTGCCGTCGGCAGCGCAGCTTCCCCAGCGTCGTTTCTGGTCTCCGATCAGTATGCCAGACTTGGTCCCCCTACCCAGCCTGCCCCACCAGCGGTCGACGTACTCAGACAGTCGCGCCATCGCGCGTGCCCGATACCAAACAACGATGCCGTGATGGATCTCTTCGTTATGATCATCGGCGACCATATCATGTGGCACCGAGACCAGGAATCGCCAGTGATCGAACCGCACGACAGTCGCACGAACGTCGGCAGGGTCCACGACAAGAGAGACATTGCGGCCCATGTACGGAAGCGTCTCACCGTTGACGAATCGCCTGGCAGGAGCGGCGTCCTGTTCTTCGCCCAAGTGCTTGAGAATCCAGGGCGCGCGCTTGAGTACGATGTCCCGCACCTCGTCGCCCGACATTTTCCAAGGCACGGCAACCCGAACGCCACCCCCGTTCAGTGAAATCTCAACGGTCTTCCTGCGTCGCCTGCTTCTTCGGACCTCGTACTCAATGGTAGTATCGCCGAATTGGACATGGCTGCTATTAGTCACTTCCGGTCCCTATCAATGGAGTCGAGAATCTGCCTGAGCTTTGGCAGGAGTTCTGGAATATCATCCTGGATGATGGACCAGATGACGTCATCGTCTAAGCCCAGATAGCCGTGCGCCACACGATTCCGGGTACCGATGATTACGCGCCACGGTATATGTGGATTTACCTCACGAACTTGGTCCGGAACATGGGTTGCTGCCTCGCCGATCAATTCGATGTTGCGCAGCGTTGCATCGTAGGTGCGCCCATCAGAGACGAACGCATCCTGATCGATCTCGGCAGTGTAGGACAGGAGGTTGTCGCTGAAATCGATCATATCTTGGACATACAGACGCCAGTGGCGCAGTTCTGCCTCACCCTCACACATCCAGAGCCTCACGCTCAACATACGGCCGCAGCTCCGCTCGTAGCGCCTTGTTGGTTACGAGATCGACTTGGCGATCCAACAGGTCTTCGATGTAGAACTGAACACCAAAGTACGACTTAGATGTCGCTGGACCATCGAAGTGCACCAAGATGTCGACGTCGCTCTTGTCAGTCGCCTGATCGCGGGCAAAGGAGCCGAAGAGAGAGAGCTTCGTTACGCCAAAGCGTTGCTCGAGCGTCGGCATGTGTGTTCGCAGCAGATCGAGGACTTCGGCTCTGTTCATGGGGTTCACTTGGTTCGCCACATCAGCTACCGCGATTATCGGCCTCTGATTTCCTCAATGTAGTCATCTACGCTTACACCTTCGCCTAGTGCGTCCTCGTTTAGGATACCGCTGATCCGGTCCACCGGATGTTCCGCTGCTGTCCGCTTCTGAATGAGCAGGCCCTTCTCGGTAAGCGTGATCTGGGCTCTGGATCTCTTAGTCTGTGCCATCTCTACTCCCTCGCATCCACCCTGCTTAGTTGTCCGGGCCAGTCGAGAATCTGGCGGTCTGCGGTCACTAGCTCATGGCCCTCCAAAGCAGTGGCCACGATTAGGCGATCAGCTGGGTCACCGTGCATATTTGGAAGAAGGCCCGCCCGGGCCGCCACTGTGCCACTGACAGGGATTTCGACTAATCCCTGTTCCAGCAGGTCGAGTCGCCAGGCATCTAGGTCAACACCCAAGTTGACACGTCCTCGTTGGATCTGCATCCTCACTTCCCAGAAAGAGATTGCCGATACAGCGACTCCCTCGGCTGACCATTCATCATTAATGGTTTGACGGATGTTTTGGCCCAATCTTCGGTCGTCGAGTATCATCCAGATCACAACGTGGGTGTCGAGAAGTATCAGAAGAGGTCCTCCTCGCAATGGCGTGAATCTTCAAACCACTTCGAGGGCATGGGAGAGACGATGTCACCCAAGACCTGAGTTCTACCTCGATAGCGGCCGAATGGCGCTTTCGACCTTTCCAAGTACGGCGCCAGCCTCACAACAGGTCGACCGTTCTTGGTTATTACAATCTCTTCGCCGCTTTCCGACACCTCGTCCATTATTCTGAGGCAATCGACCTCGAACTCCGATGCCTTTACGGTCCGGACACCCGTTTGTTTGCTGCTGTCCGCTGTCATGTCACGATCCTGATTGGGTGGCCGACAGGGGTAGATATTAGCGCTTTTCGCCCTTGCTGCAGCCCTCTCACTGGGGGAGCTGACAGGGTATATGTTCGTACTTTTTCACCCTCACCCCAACCCTCTCCCTGAGGGAGAGGGGGTCTGTCAGGTGGCATTCATGCTTGGCTGTACACTTGTACCTACCCCTGTCAGCGGTCGTGCGGTCACTATGGTGACCAAGATGGATCACCAGCCCATGGCGTAGCCTATGTTGTTCTTGGCGGAGGCGGCTCCGGCTATGGTGCCGGTGTCGGAGTGGTAGCGGATGCCGAGGACCTTGCCGTTGGCCCAGTCGCCGGTCATCTCGATGTCGTGGCCGCGCTTTCGGAGCTCGTCGAGCGTCTTGTCGGACATGCGCGACTCCACAACCACACGTCCTGGGAACGCATGGCGCGGGTAGAACGACGATGGGAAGTGCGTGGTGTGGACGGTCGGCGCATCCAGCGCCTCCTGAAGGTTCATGCCGAACTCGACATGGTTGAGGAAGAACTGGATCGTCCACTGCTCCTGCGAGTCGCCGCCCGGCGTGCCGAATGCCATGAACGGCCCGCCGTCCTTTGTCGCAATCGTCGGAGTGAGCGTGGCGCGCGGACGCTTGCGCGGCTCCAGCGCGTTGGGGCGCGCGGAGTTCAGGTAGAACATCTGGCCGCGAGTGCCCATAGGGAAGCCCAGGCCCTTAATAACCGGAGACGAGCCGAGCCAGCCGCCGCTAGGAGTGGCGGCGACCATGTTGCCCTCTGCGTCCATGGCGTCGAGGTGCGTCGTGTCGCCGATGTGTGCATGGCCGAATCCCAGGTCTTTGATCTCTCTCGCAGCGACGCCCAAGGCGCGCCGGTTATCGTCGACTACACCAATTGACGTGTACTCAGGGACCCCGCTGCCGAGATCGCCCGGGCGCAGCTCAAGAGAGGCGACCTCGCCTATCTGGCCAGCCCTCATGTTGCCGTACTCGCCTGACAGCAGAAGGTCGAACGGGACATCGTCCATCTTGGGGTCGCCGTAGTACGCTTCACGGTCGGCGAAGGCCATCTTGGCCGACTCCACCCACGAGTGCAGGTACTCCGGCGAGTTGTGGCCGTAGCCCTTGATGTCGAGCTCACGCAGGATGGAAAGCTGCTGCAGGAAGACCGGGCCCTGCGTCCACGACGAGCACTTGTGCACGTCGAGTCCCTTGTATTCCAGGGAAAGCGGCTCCTCGACGTCAGCGTGCCATTCGGCCATGTCCTCGTAGGAGAGCAGTCCTATGTGCTCCTCGCCGCTGGCGTCTTCGACGGGGTTGTCTTCCATGAACCTGATGATCTTCTCCGCGATTTCGCCCTTGTAGAATGCGTCGCGGGCGGCCTCGATGCCGGCCACTCTTCCGCGACCCTTCGCCTCGTCCTCGGCCCGGCACATGATCCTGAGCATCGCGCCGAAGTCGGGATTGCGCTGTATCTCCCCGACATTGCGCGCTCGTCCATTGTTCAGATAGATCTCCCCTGTGGTGGGATAGAGGTTGTTGAACTTGTCCTCGCTGAGGCCGATGCGGTTGCTCATCGTCTCGTATACAGGGAAGCCGTGCTCTGCGAACTCGATGGTTGGCTGTAGGATCTCGGAGAAGCTCATGGTGCCGAATCTGGCAACAGCCGTCGCCCACGTATCGACAGGAGCCGGGACAGTGGCGGGAAGGTAGCCGTCGCCGGGGATAAGGTCGATGCCATTTTCGCGGCACCAGTCGAGCGTGAACGCCTTGGGAGACCATCCCATGCCTGAAATCGCGTAGGTCTTACCCTCCCTGGCTGAGTAGACCAGGGTTGGGACCTCGCCGCCGATTCCGCAGCTTTGCGGCTCCAGCAGGGTCTCGCAGATGCTCATGGCCGCGGCCGCGTCGATGGCGTTGCCGCCGTTCATGAGTATCCGCAGACCGACCGACGTGACCAGATAATGGCCCGACGTCACCACGCCGCGCCTCCCCATGATTACGGGCCTAGTTGTGAAAGTCGCCATGTTGAGGTCTCCTCCTGATTCGGCCCGTCTCGAGTGGGGCGCGATGGTTGAGCCAATCGTATATGGTCGGGTGAGGTTTCGCCATATCACAGCTACGGATGCAGAGAGAATTGCCCTGGCGCGATTGGTTGGGGAGGTGAGAGTTGAGAGCCGTCCATCACCTACCCATCTCAGTACCAATTATGGATGATTACGCCGTATTCTCCCTCACCCGGGTCGATGGATTCCCGCTTTCGCGGGAATGACGGACGGGGGTCTACGCATGAGAATGTGTCATGGTAGGTTTGTGGCGTAGTCAAAGCGAATTGGTATTAATCGTAACTACCGAGTCAAGGGATGACGCATCTGTTTAGCGATCATGACTTCGGTGGCCTTAGATAAGAGCAGGTCCCGACCAGGCCCGATGATAGTGCATCAATGGTATTGCAATAGTTTCTGTTGGGTTAGACCCAAATCTTGGTGATTCTTCTGTTGATTAGCTGGGTGATGGCCCAGACGAGGGCGTCCATGCGGTCGGGGGAGGCGTCGGCTGGGCCTTTTGGGGTCCAGGTGCACATCTGGTCCTCGAGCTCGGGAAAGGTGTCGAC
>DAOUHG010000257.1:0-4910 GCA_034428835.1 Dehalococcoidia bacterium | reverse complement strand
GCGGAAACCTTAACAACTGAATACTGAGAGGTAGCGGCGGGATGAAGCAGGGCCTGTGTGGGCGATGGCGTGGCGCGTGTGGTGTTCGTTGGTGCGGCGCAGGCAGGGAGGAAGGATGATGCGGAGCGGGATTGAAGTCTGGAGAATTAAGGATGGTGGCGGCGGAAGCGGCGGCAGATGGATTGAGGGACAGCGAGGCAGGCGGCAGGCGACTGAGGCCGTTGGGCCAAGGTCGGCCTCCGGGGGGTCTGACTCATGAGTGGGCCGCGCCGCTGGGACGACCATCCATATGATTGCATCTGCCCGCGATGCTTACGGAGTAGTTCCAAGCAGAGGGGTGCCGAGGCCCTTCGGAGACGCCTACAGTCAGGTTCGGAAGAACACAGTAACCAACCACGGCGCAGGCCAGCATACTCAAAGGTCATACTGTGGGTCTCCATCATAGTGTCCGTTGGATTGGTTGCGGTCGGTCTGGCCTTCGCGTTTCTGGTCGAGCCGTCACGAATAGAAGTGAGGGAGTTCTTTGGTCTCTCACGACCAGCCGTGCCCACGCCATCAGGCCCGTTGCCTTTCCAGATTCAGGCTCAGGCAATAATGCAGACTCCAGTTCCGACGAGCGACTACAGCATCGATGACGTGGACGTAAGCCTGCTGCCGACCGAGACCGGAGCAACTGCTGAGTTAACCGTAACGGTCAGAAACACGTCCGGCTCAACGAGCCAGGGGCCTGTGGCTCTGCTTCTCTCGGTCGATGACGGAGCACCGCAAATAGTCACCACCATCTCCGAACTGGCTGCCGATGGCAGCGATATCCGCATCTTTGCCCGGGATCTGTCTCCCGGCAAGCACACCCTAACGTTAACCGTCGGCGACGCCCGCAGGGAGTTGTCGGTGGACGTTATCGCAATTCCATCTCTCTCTTGGCAGACTGTCGTAACACCAACCGTTAGACCGACCAATATCCCCGAACCAACCTCGACGCCCACGGGGTCTCAGAGCCCGATCCAGGTACAGCAGGTTGTCGCAACACCAGTCCCTGAACCAACTGAGACTCCCACACCGACAGGATTGGCAACTGTCCCGACAGGTGCATCCACGGCCGTAGTGACCCCGACTCCTGAACCAACCGTTAAGTCCGTGGAGCCGACCGCCACGCCTGTACCACCAGTTCCGACTGTGGAGCCGACCGCCACGCCCATACCGGCTGTCAGCCTCGTTCTGGATACCGACACCACTGTCGTCGGCTACTGGCAGGACGGCACTGCTGACACGGAGGTGGAGGTCTCTCTGCGGAACACCGGAGCTTATGGATACTACGCAAACGTGAGGGTGTCGGTGACCTGCCCTGTCACACTGACAGAGGCACCCGGCTGCGATGAAGAGCTCAGTCTGTCCCTCGCAGATGGGTACGGGCCAGCCACAGGCTCCTTCGTCCTGCGGTTGCCGATGGGCCAGCGGGACATCGAATTGACCTATGGGGACGACTCTCTGGCGGTCAGTATCGAAGTGCCTGAACGGATACTTAATGTAGAGCGCGAGCTCTTCGAGTGCTATGCTGATAGAGAACCGATACCCGACCGCTGGCAACCTGGGGCATACCTCTACGGCTGCGGCGGATGGAGGTCACCCACGGTGGTCAAATGGCTCAACGACGTGCCAGTCAAGGTGTGGGCGACCGGGGACTCGCAATACATAGAGACACTCACCGAGGTGCTCAATGACCTATCACCCGTCCTGAGTCTCGACTTCGTGTGGGTGGAGGCCGAAGCTGACGCCGACTTCAGAGCCTTTGTCGGCGTCAAACGTGAGGACGTCGACCATCTGGGTTTCGCTCCGTCCTCCGTCGATTGGGGCGGGTTCGCAGATGCCAGAGTATCGTCCGGGGAGGCAAGGTCGGGCTACATGGTGGTCTGGTTCATCGAACCTCCACCGGCCGATGCCGCAAGGAGCATCACCATTCATGAGGCCCTACATGCTCTGGTGCCGATTAAACACACCGCAAGGCCCGTAAGCATCATGGGTGGGGGCGGACTGAACAAATGGAGCCGCCGCGACGAACAACTGATGCGTCTCAACTCCCACCGGCTCATCAGGCCCGGCATGACCATGCAGGAGGTCAGAGACCTCATCGTGCTACGTGACGAACTGCTGGACAGTCTCGGCCCCCCGGCCGTGACCGACCCTCTCGAAATGGTATGGCGAGCCTATGAGTCTCTCGACGAGGCGGACTCGGCTTCCTATCATCTCACCGGAGGCTGGACAGACCGTGGCTGTAATCAGATTTTTGGTAAGAGGCGCGGGCCACTCCAATTCAAGATCGGGAAGTTCCGCAAGTGGTACGACGACCCTGCTGTCCTGTATTTTCACGACCACATCAACGAGTTCTGGCTCTTCTGGGACGAGGATTGGCACCGCTACATGCGACCGCTGGCATCGGGAGACTGGCGTTCGGTCAGTCAGGACGAACTGTGGGACAAGACCACCTGGTGGATATGGAACGGCAAGCTCCATAGGGCCATACGGTCGGTGATCGCTGACAGCAGGGAAGGGGACTTCACTGTCGGCACGAGTGAGGGCGGCGACATCCAGATTCACGTCCAGATGGACGAGTCCTATGTCCACATGTTCAACTGGGACAGGGGTTTCGAGTCACTGGACTTCAGGCTCGACCTCGACCCCGACACCTTCGAGATAACGGGTTATCGATGGCTACATCGGGAAGACCCCCGCCTGGACCATGACGGCTGTGTCACATATGAGGAAGTCGCCACTGAATTCAGAATCGGGGTTGAGGTCGAACTACCCGAAGAACTCAGGAATGATTAGGCAGGACGGAATCCACGTTACACATCTAATCTAAATTTTAGCTTCGATACCGTCCTCACCCTCGTCGCATCTGTGGTACTTCTGCGTGGCTTTCCCACTTATCTTTTCAGCGTTAGAGCGGCGGTTCGCCTAAACTCCGCATTTTTCACTTGCATCTGGGGAGGATGACAGCCAAAACATGAGGATTACCCGGTTCCGCTTTCCTTCCACCTTGGCTACAATTACAGGGCTTTCACCCACTCGAAATTCGACGCTCACAAACTAGGGGACTAATGAAATCGTCTCACAGTTGCAAATCCGTGGACAAACCAATAATTGGTGTGCTAAGCTCTGTGTTGAGTGATCTTCACGGTCACTCTGGGGATGACCGAGACGGCCATTTTTGACCGTTCCCCACGTAAGCATCAGAAAGGAAAGCACCCTCGCGGGTGTTGCCGGATCTGATGCTATTTTTTTTGCGGAAATTGGGAGGGAACGGACAGATGGCAAGAAAGACGAAGAAGTGACCACATTGACCAAATAGGAAGAGCGGGTATCGTACCAGGACACCCGCTCAATGAGAGACGCAACCTACTAAGTTTTTTGGGCTCCCCACCCACCTTCGCGGAGAGGGTGGGTGGGAGACTCCCCCCTCGGGGGAACTCTGTCTCCGTCGGGAGGCTTTATCGCCGTTATTAGGCAACCGGCCCTGTCTCTTGTATTGCATCATATCCTGAAACAGTACGCAGTCAACAGTCGTGTAGCCAAGGAACCAAGGCCGACTGAGAATTACGGGAGGAGGATGAAATGCGGAAAGTAGCTGCATTGAACGTCATGGAAGCGTTTTTGTCCGAGGACACGGCCAGACAAGACGAAATCGTTCAGGAAATGGAGAAACTCCAGTTGGAACACGACAGCCTGAACGAGACGGTCAGGTATATTCGAGAGTTCATTGACCGGATCCAGGGTGCGGACGACAGGATCGTGACTTCACCGCAGGTAGGTACGGTGCGTGCCCAGGTGACTGATACAGTCGAAGCTATATTGCGCAAACACGGTCCCCAGCACCGGAAGGCCCTGTTGCAGATGGTCGAAGCCTCCGGCGTGATAGTCGGTGGCCGGAGTGCGGTTTCCAATATGTCGGCATATCTCATCGAGATGTAAGGTTCGGATCGAATGGTGACGGCCTGTGGTCAATCGTGCAGGACAATCAGGACAATTAGGAGGGAAAGATGCCAAGGTCAGAAAGGCGGACTCGCCGGCCTCCCGGCCCACGCATGGGAGTATCCGCGTCCGACGTCGATTTCAATGGGGCTGAATCGATGGCAGAGCGATTGCGACGTATAGCCGAGGTTGCGCCGCATGGTGAGATCAACACTATGCAAACATCGGAACTGCTGATCGGAGCTGGCCTGACGAGATCAAAGTCCAGGTACAACGTGGACTCCATAGTTCACCGCTGTATAAAACAGAGTCCCGATTTCGTCTGGATCAGACGGGGTTGGTGGCGGTACGTCGGGTCGAAGACGAGAGAGATCGTTGACGACACCACGGCCGTTGGGGACGCCGAACTCGTGTCAGCCCCTGTAGAGGCCGAGGTGACCGGGTGCGTGGACGACACCGAACTCGTGTCAGCCCCTGTGGAACCCACTGTCGTTGCTGAACCGTATGTACCGCCGAGGACGATGCAGTGGCTCAACGGCACAGTGGAGTACAGGGAGGCGACCCATCTGGGGGACAAGTTGCGGGCTATCGCTCAGCATACCGTAGACATGACTGTGGAACCCAGGGAAACATCACTGAGACTGCTGCAAGATGGTCAATCGACGGCGCGGCAACGCAACCTGGAGCGAGTTGTCCGTCGGATGCTCAGGGACGATCCCGATTTCAGTGCCCTGCCTACTGAGTGGTATCAGTATCGTCCGAGGCGGTCGTGGCTTTCTTGTCCGAGCGACGAGGCCGGTCATAATACACGCTGCGACATGACGGACAAACCTTGGGAGTCGACTTTCCACGAGGAACCCATTTATGGCAACAACGGGCACATTGGTACCCCTGCATGGTGATTCTAGGCATCGTGATCTCCTGCGCACACTTCCATACTA
>DAOUHG010000256.1:0-4147 GCA_034428835.1 Dehalococcoidia bacterium | reverse complement strand
GTACCAGTCCCGCCCCACAACACCGCGCACCAGACGATCAGCATCAGGCTGATGACCAAGATGTACTTCTTCGTGGAGGAGAACGGTCTGGGCCGACTCTATCCCGCCCATTCGACGTCCTGTTCACTGACTTCGACGTCGTACAGCCCGACCTGCTCTTCATCTCCGGGGACAGGAAACACATCATCACGCCCGACAACGTGCAGGGCGCACCGGACCTTATCGTCGAGGTACTGTCGCCCTCAACATCACGGATGGACTGGCGAGACAAGCGGGAACTGTACGCCCTCCACGGCGTCAGAGAGTACTGGATCGTCGACCCCACGCACCAGATAGTGTCGGTACTCCAGCTCCGGGACAGCGTACTCGAGATCACACAGACCTGCACCGAGGGCGATGCGGCCGACTCCGCGGTCCTCGAGGGCTTCAGCGTCAGCCTGGCGGAGCTTTTCCAGGAGTAACCATCCCCTGCGGCTCCCGCAGAGATCGTCTGGGTGTATCCCCCGCCCGCGGCATCCCGTCAGCTCGCGGAACTGGCGCCGCTCACAGCTTTGCAGTCCGCCGCGGACACCCTGGAGATGAAGGCGCGACCGTGGGATTCGCTCATCGAAGGTCGAGGACACGTCAACACCTCGAGGCCGACTCCAAGCCCGTGGCCGCAACTGCCATGATAGAATCGGAGCACTCAAGGAGGAGTCCATGACGACCAGGGACGCCACCATCATAGTCTATCCCGAAACGGACGGATTGCCATTGCCAGACGGAGACTTTCAAGCGCCGCTGTACGTCCGGATCGTAAGTACGCTCAGGATCCACTTCGCCGACGTCCGGGGCGCCAGGGTGAACGGCGACACGTTCATCTACTACGTCGAGGGTAATCGGCGTCGGTCGGTATCTCCCGACTGCTACGTCGCACTCGACCTGTCCGCTGAAGCACTGGCATCCATCGAGCGCAACAACGCCTACATGCTGTGGGAAGTGGGCAAGTCTCCGGACTTCGTCCTGGAGATAGGTTCGGAAAGCACGGCTGAGGCGGACCTGGGCGCGAAGCGCGACCTGTACGCCGAGATCGGGGTGTCCGAATACTGGCGATTCGACGCGACAGGCGGCGACTTCTACGGCGAGCCTCTGGTTGGCGAGAGGCTGGTCGATGGAGCGTACCGGCGTTTCGAGCTGCGGCATGAGAGAGACGGCAGGGCGTGGTCACACAGCGACGCGCTCAACCTGGACCTCTGGTGGGATGACGGGCAGCTGCGGTTCTGGGATCCGGTGGCGGCGACCTGGCTTCTGAGCCACGAGGAGGACCGCACCGGTCGTCTGGAGGCTGAGAGCCGCGCAGAGGAAGAAGCCACCCGGGCAGAGCAGGAGGCCACCCGGGCAGAGCAGGAGGCCACCCGGGCAGACCGGGCAGAGGGAGAGGTCCGCAGACTCAGGGCGCGTCTGGAGGAGCTTGGTGAGGGGCGGTAACACGAGCCTGGCTCCTCGGAACACGTCCTCCGTCTGTTAATGGCGGAATTCCCCACTTGAGACACGCAGTCCGACTCACTCGAGGTCCGCGACTGGTGCATATCGGTCAGGGGTGCCGGACAGCGTTCGCGCCCTATGCGAACCTCATATACAGGAATTACCGCCCGGCACGATCTGAGTCTAGCAGGTGAAATCACCGCGTCACGATGTTAACCGCGAGGGGTCCGCAGCAAAGCTTGGATCACCAGAACTTCCACCACGGGCGTCCCTTCGGCGGCGGCAACGCCAGGGTGAGACGCTGGATATGGTTGTTGAGTTCGATGTTCAGCGCGTCTGACATCCCCTGCCGCTCATTCATGTATCTCACCCTGTCCTCCAGGCCCCTGTTTCTCTCACGGAGAACCGCCAGCTCCACAGTGTCGCCATCCGCATCGCGGGCATCCTCCGCCGCCTGGTCCACGTCCACCCTCACGAGCACCCGATGCCGTCCACCCTGCTCACGTTCTGTCTCGAGCTCACCCCTCCCGATCATTCGGTCGATGGTCCTGGGTGACACATCCAGGATCTCAGCTGCCCGCGCCTTCGAAACACTAACGGTTGCCAATTTGACCCTCCCCGTCTGCCATTGGCGGGCGGTGGCAGCCAGGTCAGACATCGACCGCCACCACCTCATGGACTGACGATACCCAAGCCCTCAGACTAGCCGCTAGGTGAACTGGGGGCGTCCTATCCAAGGACGCAGATCAGCGACAAATGTCGGACTAGTCACCATGTCCGCCTCTGGAGGTCAGTGACAGCCATGGCGTGTAGGTGTCTGTCAGGCATCCGTTATTGAAGCTGGTCATCGGCGGACAGCTGACGGATGGAGTCTGCCACTCGGGGCGGAGGCGAGCAAGAGCTGCCAGAGTTAATTCATATATCGTGAATTCACGATATATGAAATCTCGTGTGAACTCCCAGACCGTGTCCACCACTAGACGTCCTTGACGGACATGGCGCGGGGGTGTCTGTCAGCAGACGCTCTTGAAGCTCATCGGAGGCTGTCAGATGGAGAGGAGCGTCTGCTACTGGACCCGTGCGGCAACGTCGGAGGGCGGGGCCATTCCATATATAGTGAATCCGCGTTGTATGAGTGTGCCCGGTACCGCTCAGAATGTGTCCGTCACTGGGCGTCACTGACAGACATTGCCCGCTGGTGTCTGTCAGTAGTCCGCCTGTGAAGCTCTCTGGTGGCCGCCAGGTGACGAGGAGTGTCTGCCACCGGGCCTGAGGGGGGTACGTCGAAGGTTAGTTCCATCCCATATATCGTGAATTCGCGATGTGTGGAAGTGCGTGGGACCGCCCAAGGCGGTCGCCGGTGTGGGTCTGCTCGCGCGCAGGGTGAGGAGGTCCGCGTCGTGTTGCAAGGATTGTGCTCAACATTTATGATTGTGCTCAACACTCGGGAGGTGGACGCATGGAACGCAAACAAGTTGCTCTCACCGGACATCGCCTTGAACAGTACGATGAACTCCGCGACTGGCTCAGTGACCACCAGAAGCCGGGCGACCCCCGGCTCACTCCTCAGGTGGTAATTGAGCTGGCTTTCGCCGAGCTTCTTAAGCGTAAACATGCCGGCAACGCAGTCGACATATCATTCACGGATGACAGGCTTCAACACGCCTGGCGCAACAAGAATACCGATGGGATTCTGCTAGCAGGCGAAGAATGGTTGGAGGACTTGGAAATGCACCTCCGAGATAGGACAGCCCAATGACGGGCATCAAACGGTAACAAAAGAAGAACCCGTCTGATTACAGGCAGACGGGTTCGAAAGTCAAATTAGGGACACGACACCCCATGACTGAAGTCAAGTCTAGCATTGGCGATGCTTGTGCGCAAGCAGAAACCGGTCCGCCTGCGGGCCGTCCACATCCCGAACTCGACCCCAACTCAGGCATCACACGCGCCCTCTGCTACTCCACCTGCAAGGTGCTGGGCCTCGATCTCGGCGTCTTCGTACGCCAGCTCCACCACCTGCTGACGATTCCGGGTGGCCGCAACATCGTAGGCTACCACTGGACGTACCAGACCCACGACGACCTCGCCAGGATGTTCCCCTGGTGGTCGAAGTGGCAGATCCGGGACCGTGTCCTCAAGGATGCTCGCAAGCAGGGCGTGCTGGTCACACGCCGACAGCAGCACGGCGGGCAACTCTACAGGCTCGACTATGATCTGCTCAACCGACTCTTCGACGAGGTCGGCGAGCCTCTGCCTGACTGGCTGCTAGATGCACAGTTCGACCCGCCGACCCTCGACGGCCGACAGGGGGGGCTGGTCGACGTCCAGGAGGGGCCGGAATCCACAGATAGTGAAACCGCGATTATTGAGCCTGAGCATGTCAAAGATAGCGAAATCACTACTTTCCATCATCGTGAAATCGCTACATCCGATGTAGTGAAACCACTACATCCTATCTATACAGAGAAAACTACAGAGAAAACTACAGAAAGTAAGCTAGCTAGCTCAGATAACTCGGATATTTCTGAGCGGGATAATCCGTGGGAAAGGGCCTTCGGCGTCGATGATGAGCCTCAGACGTTCCTGGAGCGGGTCTGGTCTCTCTACTGCGACAACTATGACGCCAACGAGACCATCGAGCTCGACGACAGCCGGTGGCGCCCCCTTCGTGAGGGCATCA
>DAOUHG010000255.1:0-3335 GCA_034428835.1 Dehalococcoidia bacterium | reverse complement strand
CCCCTGTGAGATGGAAAATGAAGAGACCGGACCGTTTTCGGCATTGTATAAGACATTGTTCGAAAAATGCACGATAATTGTCCTTATCGCGCAAGGCATTTTCGGGGAGGCGCCTGACCGGCGCTCGGGCCTGCACCCTTCGTGCATCTCGGGCCTGAAGTTGACCTGAGGCCCCGAGTCAAATCATGGCGTGGGCTCCGGCAACTACCTGCCATCCCCAGTGAATTGTCGGGGCAGCCGATGGGAGCACAAGAGTGTTCGAAGCCCCTGTCGCCACTGGTGGGAATCATTCGTAGGGCTGGGTGAACTCTTGGAATGCTCTTTCACCGATTGAACAGCCCGGTGAGGAAGCACGTGTCAGCCATCAATCACCGTCGGTCCCCGAAGGGCCCACGCCACGCCGTCTGAACTCCGTCTCCACGGAGTCGTGAACCGCCCTGGCCTCCGCCTCGGAACGGTTAGCGTCCGGCTCGGTGGCCTCCGGCCAGTCACCCGGGTATCTTGTCTCCACGGCCCACTGGGTCAGCTCGGCCAGGTCGGCGTGAGTTGTCCGCACTTGCCAGCCCTCGGGAAGGCGGTTGCGCAGGGCGTCAAGGTCATGGGTAAACGAGTACTCGATCCCCTCCAGTACCAGTGCTGCCTTCAGGGCCTTCTCCGCAGCCTGCTGTGAGAGCCAGCAGACGTGACGGGAGGCTGACGCGTGACTCGTCAGCAATACTCGAGCGACATCGAGGTCTTCCGCTGAGTACCGCAACCAGCGAAGGGCATCGCCCACAGCGGCATCATGATCGCTCATACAGGACCTTGCCCTCTCGAATGGCGGCGTGGAGCACGGTACCCACCACATGGCCCCGTCGGGAGATCTCATCGGGTGTGGTGACCAATATGTCCTTGCTGACAAGGAGATCGCCCAGCGACCTCCGTATTTCGATCGCGGCCTGGCGCTTGTCGGTGACTTCTGTCATCACCACAAGCAGGTCGACGTCGCTCCACTCGCTGGCCGTCCCGCGCGCCTGGGAGCCGAAGAGCAGCACCTGCAATGGCTCGAACCTGCTGACGATGCGGTCCACCATATCTGAGATGATTGTTTCGGCGGTCATAGTGTTCTCCAAGACTGCAACGCGCTCCTCCGTGGGAGAGACCGCAGTTTGCCCCACGCGTGTAGTTTAACCTACATCATGCCTGCACTCGACCAGGTCATGAGATGCTACCCATAACTACGTTATGAAAGGGTTCATTCAGAAGTCGAAGAAATGCCGATTTTGGTTCTAATAGTCTCTCCTGATGTACTTTCATCCGGGAGAGCGGAGACAGGTTGGAGTGATGACGCCTGGGCAGAAAGGAGGTGCCATGTCCAGGAGAGTTGAAGTCAAAGTTGCACCTGACCTGAACCCAAATCCCTCAAGGACAGCGGGGCGGTGAGATGTAACCCGCAGCCGCCCGTACAGTAGGGTTACACATCAGCATTAGGAACGTAGACCCTGAGTATTCCTATGACCCGGCGTATGCACTCTTCTGGACTATGCTATACGTCGTTTTTTGGTGTCCGGTAATCGGGTTTCCCGTCGGGCTGGCCGCTCTGATATTCAGCAGGCGCATCGGTGCTGGGATTCTCGCGGGTGTTGCCGTCTCAACAGCCATGGGTGTGTTGGCCTTCCTCGCGTTTATCAAGGTTGCAGGGAGACTGAAGTACCCCGGACTGCTACATACCCCCTTGGCGAGCCAGCCATTCCGTCGTCTCAAACACGCGCGACACCCATACACACAGGCAACCTCGTCACCAAATGCAGGCTGCACTACCGATCACCCCCGTGGCTATCCGCACTCGACAGCCACCCGTACTGAATGCAACTCTTCACTATTACACTCCCGGCAGCCAGGGTCACAAGAACGGCGGGTGTCACACTAGAGGAAACCCACCACCCCACCGCGCCAGCCGTAACAAAGAATGTCGCTCCACTCAAGGCCGCGTTCTTCCTCAAGGCCAGGACCATCAGCCCAGCGGGGACTCCCGCCAGCCCACCTATCGGGCTCAGACCGAAGCACACGCCAATCGCGACCACCATTCCCGTCCCGCCCTTAAAGTTCCAGAAGATTGGCAAATAGTGACCCGCCAGAACGCCCCCGGCACCCACCATGCCAGCCCAGGCCGTAACATCAAATACAAACATGGGCAGCATCGCCGCTGAACCCTTGAGCATGTCCAGTACCAAAACCAGCGTCGCGTAACGTGTGCCCATCTCCCTGAAAATGTTAGCGGTTCCCGGGTTGCCTGTGCCGACATTCCTGATCGGAAACCCAGCGGCTCGCGCAACTATATCTCCAAGCGAAACAGATCCGAGCAGATAGGCAGCGACACCCCATAGAAGATAAGGCCATCCGATGCCAAGATCCACGGACTCAAACACATCCATAGCCCGCAGACCACATCGGCAAACATAGATTTAGCATCTCGCCTCTGGCGTGAAGACTTCCTCGAAAGCGTTTTGCCAAGCGGACGATTCCCCCATAACCCTCATCAGCCACACTGTTCCCCTGCCTTCGTCACTGAAACATTCTCAGACTCTACAGCCCCCAGTGAATGGCCGACAGGTACATCTGTACCGATTGCGGGGGATGCGTCTGTAGCGAGGCTGGTCGCGCTGACATTTAATTGGCGAATTGGTGCTGGAATTCTCGCGGGTGTTGTCGCCGCAACAGCTCTGAGTGTTTTGGCCTTCCTGGTGTTTATCAAGGTCGCTGGCGGCTGAAGGAACTCGGACTGCCTCAATCCAGTCTGAGGAGTTCTCCGGCGTAGTCGAGGAGTTGAGCGCCGCCGATTGAAACGCCGAGGACATGGAGGCCCGGGCCGATTCACTGGATGAGCTTGTTGAGATGGGAGTACTGTCGGTGGCAGGAGGCATATCACGAACCGCAGCCGAGGGCCCGAGACCCAATGAAGTCGAGGTCCTACTCGCCGAGTTTAAGGATTCCTCCTACCTGTGACGGTTGGTTGACACCGCCAAACTGGACACACTTCTTGCAGCGCGGTATAACGACGGTTATGCTCCCCGTATGAAGACAGCGGTTTCCCTTCCAGATCCCGTGTTCCATGCCGCAGAGTCCCTGGCACATCGCCTCGGCATGTCCAGGAGCCAACTCTTCAGGGAAGCATTGGAGGCGTACATCGCATCCCACGACGATGAGCATATACGCGAGGCCCTGGATAACGTGTATTCGACAAGAGCCTTCAGGTCTGGATAGTGCCCTGGCTCAGCTTCAGTGGGCGTCGCTGCCACCTCCAGCCGGGTCTGGACCAGAATTCCGAAGACCTGTAGTCGTGCTTCAGAGTGACC
>DAOUHG010000254.1:0-8923 GCA_034428835.1 Dehalococcoidia bacterium | reverse complement strand
AGGCAGCTCAACAACCCAGTTTCGTCACTCTGGCGCAGGCTGGAACCCAGAATGGAGGCGATGTCTGCTTCCAAAGGCGCCTGGATTCCCGCTTTCGCGGGAATGACGGGAAATGTCAACACTACCTAGCCTGTGCACAAGCTGATTGTCAGCGAAACTGGCCTCACATAGTCGTTGACACTCTAGGATATGGGTTCCTATACTCAAGCAAACGTCGAGGGACTGGACGCCGTGACGCACACCTACGCCACCGTCAGCGATGGAGCCGAAAGTCAGTGAGTGCCTGTCAGGGCCCTCACCAGCAAGCCTCCCCTTCTCGCACTGTCCCACTCAGATCCCTTCCTATTTATCTGGCTGCCCTGCACACGCTGTCCTCCGACATTAAAGGGCGGCGGTTCGCTCATTGAAGCATAATCGGCGGGCCGGCTGGCGCTTTCCGGAGACGATGACCGCATGACAAGAATAATCTTCGTTACAGGTGGAGTCGTCAGCTCAGTGGGCAAGGGCGTCACGGTAGCCTCGCTCGGTCGGATACTGAAGAGCCGTGGCGTGTCTGTTTCGCTGATGAAGCTCGATCCATACCTCAACGTGGATCCCGGCACGATGTCCCCGTACCAGCACGGAGAGGTGTTTGTAACCGAAGATGGGTGCGAGACAGATCTGGACCTCGGCCACTACGAGCGATTCGTCGATGTAAACCTGACCAGGCTGTCCAACATCACTGCCGGTCAGATCTACAGCGACGTCATCGCACGCGAGCGGCGCGGCGAGTACCTTGGGGGGACAATCCAGGCGATACCCCATGTGACGGACGCGATCAAACAGCACATCCTGGAGCTGGCCGAGGATTCCGGCGCCGACGTGATCGTGGTCGAAGTCGGCGGCACTGTCGGCGACATAGAGGGTCTGCCATTCCTCGAAGCGATCCGACAGATGCGCAACGAGGTCGGGCGTGACAACGTGTACTACATTCACGTGACCTACCTGCCCTACTTATCGTCAACGGACGAGCTAAAGACCAAGCCCACGCAGCACTCGGTTCGCGAGCTTCGGAGCATAGGCATCCAGCCTGATGCCATCCTGTGCCGTTCCGATTACGACGTTGACGAAGACATCAAGAAGAAGATTTCCATCCACTGCGACGTCCCAAACGAGGCCGTGCTCACCCTGCCGACAGTTTCGAGCATATATGAGGTGCCCTTGATCCTCCAGGACGAGGGACTAGGCGACCTTGTCGTAAAGAGTCTGGGCCTGAGCGAGCCATCTCTCCCCTTTCAGATCAACAGGAAGCCCGCATTTGACGATGCCCTGCCCAGTGTGTACTCGGACAACCTAAACAGCTGGCGGGCCATGGTGAAGGCGATCCAGGCGCCCAAGGAGACCCTCCCGATAGCGATCGTCGGCAAGTACGTCGACCTGCGCGACTCCTACATATCAGTGAAGGAGGCGCTGCTTCACGCAGGGCTACACTTCGACAGAGACATTGACGTGCATTGGATCAACTCCGAGCAGATCGAGGCAGAGGGCCCGACTCGCCTACTGGAGTCGGCGGCAGGCATCGTGGTACCCGGCGGGTTCGGTCCGCGCGGCGTCGAAGGCATGATTGAAACGGTCAATTACGCGCGCAAGCACAACGTGCCATACCTCGGCCTCTGCCTCGGGCTGCAGGTAATGGTGGTTGAGATAGCACGCAGCCTTCTAGAATTGCATGGCGCCAACTCCACCGAGATGGACCCAGATACTCCCCACCCGGTCATAGACCTGATGCAGAGCCAGAAGGGCGTCACCAATAAGGGCGGCACGATGAGGCTTGGGCTTTACCCGTGCGTAGCGGTGCCCGACAGCTGGGCCGAGCGCGCGTACAGAACGCAGAGGGTCGAGGAGCGCCACCGGCACAGGTGGGAAGTCAACAACAACTATCGTGAGGGCTTCGGGGAGGTCGGACTGTGGCCGACAGGGATTTCCCCAGACGGTGAGCTAATAGAGATCATGGAGTACGCACCCGCCTCGTTCATGGTCGGGACGCAGTTCCACCCCGAGTTCCTGTCACGACCGGACAGGCCTCATCCTCTGTTCAGGGAGTTTGTCGGAGTCGCGAGCAACGTGGTCCGCGAGGGCGGACAGCGCCGACTGCCGACGCCATTCTGGGTCGGATGAAGGATCGAAGTTGGAATAACCCATTTGCATGTGGTATGATCGGAAGTGATTCGTTCTTCGATTTCCTCCCACGCCCTCCGGCAAAGACCTCTTGATATTACTGTCGGAGCTGCAAGCGTGCCGCATCCGCGCCATTTCGCACGCTGCGACCGTTACCATTACAGACACCGCGACTGAATCCACATCGCATAGAGTCTGAATATGCCATCCCTCGGAGAAACACCATGAATCTCTCGGAGATTATGACCAAGTCCAACGACGAGCTCGTACGCATTGCGTCGGAGTTCGGGGCGAGCGAAAACGGTTCGCACAAGCGTCACGACCTCGTGGCGCGTGTCGCCAAGGCCGTCGCTGAGAAGAATGGGCCGATCACGGCTTCGGGTATCCTATCGATCGTTAACGACGGTTACGGATTCTTGAGGCAGGACGCGGGCACATCCAGCGCGAGCGACGTGTATGTGTCGCAGTCGCAGATCAAGCGTTTCGGACTCAGGACCGGCGATCAAATGGTTGGCCGGGTACGTCCTCCAAAGGATGGCGAACGCTACTTCGGCCTGGTCCGCGTGGAGCAGGTGAACGGAGTCAAGCCGGACTCGGCCCGGAACCGTCCGAAGTTCGAGGGACTGACACCGATTTTCCCAATCGAGCAATTGAAGCTCGAGACTACTAACCGCAACCTTTCCACACGCCTCATCGATCTTCTCTCACCTATTGGACGCGGACAGCGCGGCCTGATTGTGTCACCTCCCAAGGCGGGCAAGACCTCGATTCTCAAGGACATCGCCGCCGGCATCACCGCAAACCATCCTGATGTACACATTATGGTGGCACTGATCGGTGAGCGACCTGAAGAGGTGACCGACATGCTCCGGTCGATCGACGGGGAGGTTTACAGCTCTACCTTCGATGAGCCGGTGGAAGACCACTGCCGGGTCGCGGAGATGGTGCTCGAACGCGCGAAGCGGCTTGTTGAAGCGGGGACGGACGTGCTGATCCTGCTGGACAGCATTACGCGCCTCACGAGAGCTTATAACCTTGCGGTGCCGAGCAGCGGGCGAACGCTGTCCGGCGGAATGGACCCGATCGCCCTGTACCCTCCGAAGAAGTTCTTCGGGGCCGCGCGCAACACCGAGGAGGGTGGCAGCCTGACCATCCTGGCGGCGTGCCTGGTAGACACGGGCAGCCGCATGGACGAAGTGATCTACGAAGAGTTCAAGGGCACCGGCAACATGGAGGTCCACCTCGACAGGCGGCTGGCCGAGCGCAGGATCTATCCTGCAATCGACATTGGGCGAAGCGGCACGCGGCGCGAGGAGCTTCTACTGGACGAGGCAACGCTCAAGCAGATCTGGCTGCTGCGCCGGATGGTCACGATGATCTCTTCGGACGAGAAGTACCCGGGCGAGTCGTCTGAAAAGCTGCTCGGACACCTCCGCAGGTCCAAGCACAATGCGGAGTTCCTGACGAATCTGGGAGACGGGACATCCAGGTAGTTCCGGCGAACACCCCCAGGCTCCCAACGCTTCACCAAACGTTCAGCAAGCGTCGGGCCGACAACGGCGCGCGCTAACCTCTAGCCTTCATCCACGCTTTCTTGTATTCCTCTACGTACGCCTGTGCGACCTGGCGGTCATCGTACTCCAGCTCCGCCTTGCGCCGGCCCGCTGCCCCGTACTCGGAACGCAGCTGGG
The DNA here is from genome assembly GCA_034428835.1 of Dehalococcoidia bacterium. Taxonomy (GTDB): domain Bacteria; phylum Chloroflexota; class Dehalococcoidia; order Lucifugimonadales; family UBA1123; genus VXRN01. The sequence goes on along the minus strand of DAOUHG010000254.1, from coordinate 5,075 downwards.
GATTGTCCAGGAGCCCTTCAATCGCAGCGGCTAGCGCGTCCGCATCTCTCGGAGGGACAAGAGAGCCGTTGACGCCGTCCTCGACGATCTTGGCGACGCCGGGGATCGTGGTTGACACGATCGGTGTGCTCATCGCTGCGGCTTCTATGAGGACGCGGGGGATTCCTTCGGAGTAGGATGGGAGCACCACGACGTCCGAAGTCGCCAGAAGCGTGGGCATGTCAGCGATGTGCCCTACTATCCGCACATCATCAGCTTCCGACCACTCTCGTATGTCCGCACAGGTCACAGATGCCAAGTTATCGGGGTCAGTAGCACCAGCCAGAACGAAGGTGGTGCCCACCCTTCTCTCTCTGACCATTCGCGCCGCATCCACGTACTCAGATACACCTTTGTCGTACAAGAGGCGTGAAGCCATCGTGACGACTATGGCATCCTGGTCTATACCCAGACTCTCTCTGAATTCCAGTTGTCGTGTTCCTGAAACCGCATCTTCACTGAACTCTTGCAGGTCCACACCAACGCCGCCCGGCACAACCATCGCCTTGTGCCTGAACATGCTTGTTTCACTGAAGAGCCTGTCCAGATCGTGCGAATTCAGCAGCACGAACCTGTCGCTGAGTAGGGCTGTCAATTTGTAAAGCACTGACAACGTCAGACGCAGCAACCCGCGCTTACCCCCTCCTTCTCCGAAAGCGTATCCCAAGCCCTGTACTCCACTGAACACTACTGGGATCCCAGTGAGTCTGGCAGCCAGGGCGCCATACACATTGGGTTTCACTGTAAAGTGCTGGGCGAGCCCTGGTCGCAGACGACGGTAAATCCGCACCAGTCTCACGAGCGACTTTAACTCAGTCAGTGGGTTGAGCGATCTCCTGCTCAGAATCCATGGCACGTGGTCAACACCCAGTCTTTCGATGTCTGCCACGAATGGGCCGGGAGGGGACACGGCATACACTTTCAGCCCGTTTTCAATGAGTTTCTTCACTATCGGGTTGTGAAAGCGGTAGAGGGACTCGTCGGAGTTTGAGACTAGTGCCACAGATGGTGGGAGTTGCTGGCTCAATTCCCTTGCCTCGTGCAATTCACGGTTCCGGTAAGGACTTCCAAGTAGCGATCTATAGAAGCATCCGCTGAATAAACCGCAGCCCTCGAGATAAGACGGTTGGACGGGACCGGGTTGTTTAGGGTCTCGATTATCGCCCCCGCCATAGCTCGCCAGTCTCCTACCGGGACCAGCGGTCCCCACTTGCCATCTTCGAGAATCTCCCTAGGGCCACTTCGGCAGTCGGTGCTCACGACCGGTGTTCCGCACGCCATCGCCTGAACCAGCACGTTCGGAAAGCCCTCGTATCGGGAAGAAAGAGTGAAAACCTTTGCCTTTGACATGTAAGCAAACGGATTGAGCTTGAATCCGGGTAGGTCTACGTACTGAGATACACTGAGGCGAGCCGCTAACTCCAGCAGATTCTCGCGCTCGGGGCCCTCTCCGAGAATTACCAAGCGAGCTTGTCGAGAGCGTAGCACCTCCGCAAATGCCCTTAGCAGGGTAGCATGGTCTTTCACAGTCGCCAGTCGACCGACCGACACTACCACGGGTGCAGTTTCAGTCTCGAACCATGAGTGGTTTACAGGGGCCGCAGCCTGCTCGACCATCTCGGCTCTGAAAACGGGGTTGTAGATCGTCGCAACCCTAGCTGAGACGGCGGGGTGCATCTTGCTTAGATCGTCGGCGACGCCTTGTGATACAGCCACGATACTGTCAGCCACTGGGAAGAGGAATTTCAGCAGACTCAGCGCGACCCTGTGTTTGAAACTCCCGGTCGCAAACTCCTCGCTGTACGTGTTCGCTATGCGGGTTACGACGCGGAGGCGCCCCCGAAGGAGGAGCTTCGCTACGAGCGCAATCACGTTGGCCTGTGTGAGCGTGGGCAGCAGAGCGGTGGGCTGTTCCCGCCGGATGTAGCGGATGAGTTTGAGAAGACTGGCGGCGGCCCTGTGGGAGTTGAGGTCGATCAGGCGCACACCATTGGGCACGAGATCAAGGTAGTGTCCCTCTGCCTTAACCAGTACTAGGTCGACGGGCACTCCTCTGTTCGCAAGCTCGGTGGCGATGTCGAGGATGACTCGCTCGGCGCCTCCGCCGTGCAGGGAGGGCACGAACAGAGCGATTGGTGGATAATGCGGTTCAGCATTCTCCATTGGCGATCGCCACCATTTTCTCGACGTACTTGGCTGGGGAGTGCTCGGAGACAACCAACTCGTAACTTCGCGCTCCCATCTCCACGAGCCGGGCGCGGTCGCTGATGATGCGCTCCATGCACTCTACCAAATGGTCGAGGTCGTCGGTCTTGAATACGTAGCCGTTTTCGCCGGGGCGGATGTAGCACTGGGTGCCGTTGGTGTCGCTGCAGATGACTGGGAGGGAGTGTGACATAGCCTCAAGGGGAGATACGGCGGCCGGCTCATTGCGACTGGGCAGCACGAACAGATCGTGTTTGGAGTACTCCTCATGCACCTCCGAATACGGCAAGTTCAACTTAATGTCTACCACCTTGTCTATTCCGGTCGACGATGCAAGTTCTTGGACTTCTAATAGCAACTCCACATTTTCTTCGATAGTGCATTCGCCAATTATGGTTGCCCTGATGTGGTGTCGTTCGGCAAGCTTCGCGATCGCCTGAACAAACAGATGGTGATTCTTTCGTCTCATGAACTTGGCAATACAAAGGACGTTGACCACTCCCTCCCGAAACCACTTCTTCGCTCTCGGAGAGGTCTGAGGCTCCATTACAAACGGTACATACCGCAGAGCGCCGAAAGCAGGTGCAAATGCCTCGGGAGAGCCAAGTAAGGGAGTTATCCACCTCGCCCCCGCAGCCCAAGCGAGAAACGACCGGACGAATCTCTCCCACCAGTTAAGTCTACGATGCATAAGAGTCTGACTATACAATACGACCGTACGACGCATGAGCCTCGCCGTCGCAACTGAAAGCAGTCCGTAAGCGGTGTTCGGATCACGAACTACTACGACATCTGGCTTCAGCTGCCACATGAGACCCCAGAAGCCGAACAGCACTGGCACTCGAATACCGATCGCGCACAAGGCAGCTGACCTGCCTAGAATCGTCGGGGCGAGCGCATCATACACTTCGCTATGTCTTCTTTTTAGTGCCACAAAGGACACATCATGGCCCACGTCCAACAACGCCTTTACCGCGAAATGCTGGTTGGTATGGAATCTGGGAGCAACGAAGACGAAGTGCATTTTCATCCCCTTGACTACGGCGGACTGTCTATTTTAACAACATAGTACAGTTCGGTAACCGGGGACCTGACTATCTCCTCGGGGCGGTCAGCGAAGAATTCCTCAATAGCTTGAGTAGCTCCCGGCCAGACCGGTTTGAGGTACTCATCGAATGCGATTATTCCCCCAGGGGCCACATGGCAGTACAAAGACTCCAGCGCAGTCTTATACGACTCGTAGAAGTCGATGTCAAGATGGAGCAGCGCGATTGGGCCCCCATCATAAACTGGCAGCGACTCGCTGAACTCTCCCGGTACGAGTTTTATGTTATCGGTTATAAATGACTGATCAATGCCGTTGAATTGCAACAGCTCGACCACCTGACGCCGAGGGTGATTCCACCAACCAGTCTTGTGCGCATTCGACTTTCCGTCTTCGGTGCTCGGAGGAAGAATACCCTTAAAGGTGTCGAAACCCCATATCTGCCGCGGGCGAGTCAGAGTTTGAGTAATGATCGAAAACGCGAAGACAGAGCGTCCTGGTCCAACACCGCACTCGACGATGTGTCCTTCAACATCATCAATCTGCTTGAGCAGGTACTCGAAGTGAAAGAAGCGCCTTATGTGGGTAGCATCCAACTCGTAGCGGCGGATATCGAACTCCCAGCTGTTTGCAAAGCGGATGTCCAGTCCAAGTAGGACTCTGGCCATCGCGCGGAGCCTCTCCTTAGCGGATCTGGGGAGAATCCTACGCATTGGTGATACTCCTCCGTGTCAAGAGAGCCAGCGAGTAGTCGGCTTCATGATAATCGCCCCTTGGAGGCATGGGCACTATTTCTAGCGCCCACTCGGAGCTTCGTTCCATGAGAAACTCGTTCACTGCCCCGTAAATTCCAGCGTAACGGCGCTTGACGACTAAGAACTCGTTGCCGACGCCCAAGCGCAGCCTCTCGCGCAGGGTGGGCCATATGTGTTTCGCTGCGCGGCCCATCAGTCGAACCGCTCCGTTGACGGGTCGTGATCGGAGTGCCCCAATACTCACCCCGGTGTGATAGTCGTCTAGCACGACAACGCCCGTGGGTGTCATCAGACCTTCCAGTAGAGACAGGTCACGCTTAACCGCGTTGTAGGTGTGTTCGCCATCTATGAACGCGATGTCGATTGGCCCAATGCTCCAGTTCTCAAGGATTTCGTGTGATTGTCCGTGTAGGGGCGTAACGCAACTCGCTTCTTCTTCAAACCAGCAGGACCATACTTCCGAACGGTTGATAGACGTATTGGCCAGCGGGTCTTCGGGGTCGTGTTTTCCACCGTGCCAGATGAGTTTGCTTCGGTGGTCGATGACATCAACCGAATAGACCATACCGTCCAGATTCGCGTCGAGCAGTGCCCGGGCCATTGTAATTGCTGAAAACCCCCTGGCGGTGCCTATGTCTAGGATGTAATTGATTAGCGGAGGCGTAGAGGTGGGGAAGAGGTTCAGGTGGAGCGGGCGTGGACAGGCGCGCCGCTGAACACACCGCAGAGACCATCCACCACCGACTGACCACCACCCTTGCGAGCCAGCGTCCTGAGTACGCTCGTGAATGCACTGAACGCATCGGCGCCACCCTCGGTCTTGGAGCAGTGAGACACCTTACGCGCGATCACCGCCCCTCGCAGCGCTCGCTCTGCCCGGTTGTTGGTCGGCTCTATGCCTGGATCATCCAGAAACCTCAGCAGATTGCCACGGTCATCGTGCCAGCCAAGCTCGTTCTGAAGCCTCCCGTTGTCACGATCAGGCATCGGACGGTCTCTGAGATGATAGCTCACCTCTCGTCTCAACCGCT
>DAOUHG010000253.1:0-33413 GCA_034428835.1 Dehalococcoidia bacterium | reverse complement strand
GTTCAGGGACGACTTCTCAGAGTCTTCAATGGACTCGATGCTGTCGTCGCTCCAGTCCGAGACGCTCCCGGTAGGTGTGGAGCTTCCAAGTGACGCCGTTGCGGTAGGTTTGACGATGAAGCCGGACCGACCGCATCCGAGCGTGGCGCTCGCTCTGAGGATGCGAGACGCCAATGATCGCTACTTCACGTATGTGATGGGCCAGCTGGAGGATTCTGGGTGGGTGACGATGGAGCAGCCTCTGAGCCGGACGGGAGTCCGCCAGTTCACCGCTCTTCAGCCAACCCAACCTCTGACGCTGGTCTCCCTGACTGTGTTTGAGACCAATGGCCGTAATCGGCTCAGGGCAGGTTCCATAGCCATAGACGAAATCTTCGCTACGCGGGCCGACGGTGGGATCCAGGTTGTGGAGTCGTTTGACTCCGTTTCCGACTGGACCATGCTCACTGCGGTCCCTGAGTCGCAGTCCGACGTACTCAAGTCATCGACAGACGGCCCTTCGGTAGGCTCAGGAGATGGCACGGGCGGCTCAGCGTCGTTCATCTGGGTGGAGGGGCGTCCTCTTGTCAGCCGCGGAATATTCCACGGGCCGGTGCTGGGACCGCTGCCAGTTATTGCCACGAGCAGATTCCTGCGGGTCAACGGCCATCGTGTCGGCGAGATAATCGAAGTCTCAGCACAGGGTCATCGCGTCGACGTGGTCATCTCCGATGTGATCGACTTCTTCCCCACGTTGGAGACATTCCGGCGCTCCTACCTCGTTGCAGACCTCGCCTCGGTGAGTGCGTATGCCAACCTGGAAGCAACCGGTGGAGAGTTGCGTCCCAACGAAGTATGGATGACGACCAACGGATCTTCATCAGACCGCGCTCGGCTCATTTCCATGCTTGACGACAGCCAACCGTTCCCGAGCAGGGAGATACACGACCGCGTACAGGTACTCGCTGACTCGACACTCGACCCGCTGGTCGAGGCAGGTTGGCGCGCGCTGTTGTTCGTTGCCTTCGCCGCCGTTCTTGTGTTGAGCGGCATTGGATTCCTGGTCCATGCGTACGTCTCGTTTAAGAGCCGGGAAACACAGTTCGCGCTGATGAGAACGGTCGGCTTCTCGATGAGACAGCTGAGCACACTCGTACTGCTCGAGCAGGTGCTGGTGATAGGAGCCGGGCTTGCGCTGGGCACTTGGATGGGTGGACGGCTCAGCGCAACGATGATGCCGTTCCTCGGCCATGATGACCGCGGCACGCGCGTGCTGCCTCCGTTCGTCGTGGACGTCAACTGGAGTACTCTCATCATCACGTACGTTGCGATGGGCCTACTGTTTGCCATCATAATCGCCGGCGTCATCACACTGGTCCGCCGAATCTCGCTCCAGCGCATATTGAGATTGGGCGAGGTCTAGCCGACAGAGGAGCCGGGCAGATCCAGAATACTGGTTCCGTTCATGTGCGCTACAATCTACTGGACAAAGAAACCAACCAGAGGACTCGACAATAGGATGAACAACTCCCCTTACGTTTTTTGCCAGGACGTATTCAAGATCTACAAGATCGCTGACCTCGAGGTAGTCGCGCTCCGGGGTCTCGACCTCGCCGTGGATGCGGGCGAAGTGGTCGCCATCGTCGGGGCGAGCGGCAGCGGCAAGAGCACGCTGCTCAATATCCTGGCCGGGTACGATTCGCCGTCTGCCGGCGGCGTGATGGTGGGCGGTAAAGACCTGCTCAGGATGGCGGCCCGCGAGGTCGAGGAGTATCGCCGCATCGATGTCGGGTTCATCTGGCAGCAGACCAGCCGCAACCTCTTCCCCTATCTCTCAACCCTGGAAAACGTGACGCTCCCGATGATGCTCGCCAACACCCCAGGTGCTGAGCGCAGGGAGAGGGCTGAGGAGCTGCTGAACCTGGTCGGTCTCGGCCACCGGCTCGACCATACCCCTGAGAAGCTGTCGGGAGGAGAGCAGCAGCGCGTAGCGATCGCGGTTGCGCTTGCGAACCGCCCTCCGTTGCTCCTCGCGGACGAGCCCACCGGCGAACTGGACGACGCCACCGCCGCCGAGATCCTGGACCTGTTCGGGACGGTCAACCGCGAGATGGGCACGACCATCCTCATCGTCACCCACGACCCCGACATCGCCTACAAGGTGGGCCGCGTCGTGATGATCCGCGACGGCAAGATGTCCACTGAGATCAGGCGCAGGGTCACCTACCAGCGAATCCGGGGAGACGCGGAAGTGGACCAGCCTCTTGAAGAGTTCGTCCTGATTGACGGCAATGGGCGGGTACAGATTCCGAGAGACTTGCTCGATGAGCTGAACATCGGAGAGAAGGCACGGGTGCAGGTCGAAGACGGTAAGGTCACGATAGTACCCAGCGAGTAGCCTGACGCGGTCGTTCTAACCTACCCGCATACCTAGGAGATAGCACCAGATGAGCAGAGTCCTTCCGCTGATTACGACAGTGGACCTACGCAGGACATACTTCCTCGGTTCAGAGCAGATCGACGCCCTGCGCGGCGTCAACTTCAAAGTAGTGCCCGGCCAATTCATCGCGGTTGTGGGACGCTCGGGATCAGGCAAGACAACTCTGCTGAATATTCTGGCGGGACTCGACAAGCCCACATCGGGACAGGTGCTCTTCGAGAACAGGGACATCGCCGAGATGGGCGAGCATGACCTCACCGAGCTCCGCCGTCACAAGATAGGCTTTGTCTTCCAGTCGTTCGGACTGCTTCCGCTGCTATCTGCGTTCGAGAACGTCGAGCTGCCGCTTCGCATCGCCGGAGTTCGCACCCGAGAAAGGGAGGAACGGACTCGCGAGGCGCTTGAGATCGTCGGCCTGTGGAACCGGGCAAATCACCGACCATACGAGCTGTCGGGCGGTGAGCAGCAACGCGTCGCCATAGCCCGCGCGATCGTCAATGAGCCTCCCCTGATACTGGCAGACGAGCCTACGGGCGAGTTGGACTCCAACAACGCGCGCTCGATCTTCGGACTGTTCAAGGAGATGGTCGAGCAGCGCGGAATCAGCGTGGTGTCAGCCACCCACGACTCGACGCTGCTCGCAATGGCCGACGAGGTAAAAGAGATCCGCGACGGCCAGCTATCCGACGCTACCGACCTGGGCAGGCGCTACCGGGACTAGCGCGCTGGCTACGCTGGCTTGCTCTCTTACTCCTCCGGGTCCCACTCGGTCTGGACTGCCGGTGTCGGGTGAATTCCGTAGATTAGCGCCGGCTTGTCGGACTTGTTCGAGAAGCCGTGCTTGACGCCCGGAGGAGCGAGTACGAACTGACCCTTTGTGACCGTATAGGTCTCGTCGCCAAGGTACGCTTCCAGTTCGCCGTCGGCGATCAGGATGGCCTCCTCGGTAGGATGGGCGTGCAACGGTGGCGCCGAGCCCGGCTCCATCAGCACCTCGGCGACCGATAGCTGCGTCGAACCGCGTTCGCCGTCAACCACCGACGACCTCTTGAAGCCTTCGTACATCTCCGTCATGGAGACCCCGGTCTTGTCCAGAATGGGCATTGTCTTCTCCTGCGTGTATTGGCGACCGTTGAGTCGGTTATCCGAGCTCGCGGGTCAGATTCCGTTATTGCCAGCAGATACTTTAACACGCCCGCATAGTCCAGACGGAATGCGTGGAGTGTAGAGAAGTGCAAAATACCGAATTCCTACCGTCATTCCCGCGGAAGCGGGAATCCACAGGCCAGCAACCACCGTCACCACACTGGACTCCCGCTTTCGCGGGAGTGACGAGACTACTTCCGACTGAGTTTTCACTTGTCTCTGGAGTCCAGAATTAGTTTTGAAATGACCTTAGACCCCCTTGCACTAGTCTTGTAAAGATATTAACTTCCCTCCAGCATTTGTGTTCTAGGCGAGGTTTGCAAGTGCGACACGTTACTCCACTGCCCCAGCGGTTGGACAGCCCGCTGGAGCAGTACCTCAGTGGGCACGTGCCTCCGTCGTCGAGTCGCGTGCCTCCCATCTATCGAGAGACGACGAAGTGCATCGCGTACATGTGCGTCTATGCCTATGGGTGCAGTGAGCGGACAAGCCGCCCTGCCCAGGTGATGATGCGGCGATGTATGCGATACATTCCCGAGGAGCTTCGGATCAAGCCAAAGCTCTCGGATTTTGCACTCGACCTGCTTGCCAAGCAGCGACAGTCGGGAGTGGAGCATCACACGGACACGTCGGCTATCCTCGACGAGCACCGTCCCAACGGGCCGAATCGCAGAATAGCCTGACAGCGCCAGCCGCGGGCCGATGCGTGTACAATTCCCGAACTGGCCTTCCGGGCCGATTGCCCTTTGGCCACGATTCTGTGCCTGTAACTGGCCACCCCCAATGAGGATTCGTTATGACTGACATGTTCGACCTGACTGGTAAGACCGCTCTCGTTACAGGAGGCAATGGCGGTATTGGGTTGGGAATAGCGAGGGCCCTGGCAGGCGCTGGCGCGAACATAGTCGTCGCGGCTCGCAATCGGCAGAAGACCGATGTCGCAGTGGCCGAGCTCAGCGGCACAGGGGTAAGGTCCATCGGACTCGACATAGACGTCGCGGACGAAGCCAGCGTGGTCGGCGCCGTGCAGTCGGCCGCCGATGAATTCGGCAGCATAGATATTCTGGTGAACAACGCCGGAATCGGGATTCGGAAGCCGCCGCAGGACTACTCGCTCGAAGAGTGGCAGCAGGTGGTCGGGATCAATCTCGACGGGACGTTTCTATGCTCGCGAGAGGTCTATCCGCACATGAAGCTTGCCGACGGAGGCAAGATCATCAATATTGGATCGATGACGTCGGTCTTCGGTTCCGACTGGGTCGCCTCATACTCGGCCAGCAAGGGTGGAGTGGTGCAGCTCACCAAGAGCCTGGCCGTCGCGTGGGGAAAGGACAACATCCAGGTGAACTCGATCCTGCCTGGCTGGATTCATACCGATCTGACCGCGCCGATCCGCACGCAGTTCGCCGATCGATACGAGTACATTCGGTCGCGCATCCCGCACGGACGCTGGGGAGATCCCGACGAGATGGGTGGAGCCGCGGTGTTCCTTGCAAGCAGCGCGTCGAACTACGTGACAGGTGTATCGCTGCCGGTTGATGGAGGATACACCTCGTTCTAGTGGAGTAGCGGTGCTGGCTAAGCTCCGCCGGCTACGGCTGGAACGATGCTGATCTCGTCGCCGTCACCGGTCTCGGAGTCTACCCCGTCCAGGAAGCGGACATCCTCCCCGTTAACGTACACGTTGACGAAGTTGCGCAGATTGCCGTCCTCGTCGCAGAGCCGCTCCTTGATTCCAGGGTACTGACTCTCCATGGAGTCGATAATCTGTCTGACGGTGGTGCCCTCGGTGTCCACCTTGTCCTGACCGTCCGTCACTCGGCGGAGCGGGGTCGGTATCCTCACCGTAATAGCCATATCCGTTGGGACCTCCAAAACCTTTCTGGGAACTCTTATCCCTCGATCACGTCGCCGCTCACGGGGTCCACGCGTACACCGGTACTTGTGACCCACTCGAGACCGTTGGCCACCTCATCCTCTGAGCCTTCAAGCTCGAGTACGACCCAGCCCATGTCCTCGCGGACATCGGCGCGTCGGATGTTGGTGACCACCTTGAACCTGTGTCCAAGCTCGTAAATGATCGGGTCTGTGATCAGTTCGGTAGGGAACGTGAACTTGACGCGCCTTCTAGCCATTCCACGCACTCCTTCCAGCGGGTGGGGGTTACCTCGCCGCCATTACCTCTTCGAACGAGTCGTATGTGGGTGCGATCTGGATCGTTTTCACGACCGCCTCCACGACTTCCAGGGTCTTCAGACCGTTGCCGGTTATGTAGGCTACGGTAACGTCCTCGGAGCCTATGAGCCCTCTTTCTATAAGGCGTTTGAGACCTGAGATTACAACTCCGCCGGCCGTCTCTGTGAATATCCCCTCGGTCTCGGCCAGCAGTTTGATGCCCTCGGCGACCTCGTTCTCCAGCGCGATCACGCCTGAGCCGTCCGACTCCTTAATCGTCTTCAACGCAAAGGGTCCGGCCGCAGGATTGCCAATCGCAAGTGACTTCGCGATGGTGTCCGGGCGGACGGGCAGTACCTCGGTATCGCCCCTGTCGTATGCCTGGACTATGGGCGCGCAGCCCTCTGCCTGGGCAATGTGCATGTGTGTATCTACCTCGCCGATCAGTCCAATGTCGGCCATCTCGGTCAGGCCCTTGTGTATCTTGGTGAACAGCTCTCCCGACGCGCCCGGCACTATACAGTGGTCAGGGGCCTTCCAACCGAGTTGCTCGGCGACCTCATACCCGAGCGTCTTGCTGCCCTCGGCGTAGTATGGCCGCATGTTCACGTTGACGAACGCCCACCTGTGATTGTCCGCCAACTCGCTGCAAAGTCGGTTCACCTGGTCATAGGTACCGTCCACGGCGATCAAAGTCGCGCCGTAGATGCCCGCGCCCAGCACTTTGCCCTTCTCCAGGTTAGCCGGGAAGAAGACCATCGTCGGCACGCCCGCCTTGGCTCCGTGAGCCGCGACCGAACCCATGAGATTGCCGGTCGACGCGCACGCCAGAGTGTCGAATTCGAACTCCAGCGCCTTGGCCGCCGCTACTGAAACTACCCTGTCCTTGAACGAAAACGTAGGATTGACGCTGTCGTTCTTGATATAGAGGTTTTCGAGTCCAAGCCGACGACCGAGGTTCTGTGCGTGAATCAGGGGAGTGAATCCCGTGCCCATGTCGAGCGCCCTGTCCGCGTCCACTGGCAGAAAGTCGTGGTACCTCCACATGGTGTGGGGCCCCGCGATGATGCTGTCGCGGCTCACCACCCTGGAAATGCTGGCGTAGTCGTACTCTACTTCTAGCGGGCCAAAGCAGAAGTCGCACGCATTGAGGGCTTCGACAGGGTACTCCCTGTCACACCCACGGCAACGCAGACACTTTACGTGGGACAACTCGGCAGTCCTCCACCATCGGCTGCCGGTGTCCGCTCCGAGCCAAGAGTTCTGTCAAGGCACAGCGAGACTTAGAATCGAAATCCAAGGGAGACCGGCATCAGCCTGTTTCACTACAGGAAGGGATTTGAGCATCGGAATCGTAGCAACGCGCCAATTGCATTGTCAAGAAATCGGGACCGTCGTCGTCAGCGCAGTCCCGTTCCGACGCCCCCAAAAACCACACCAATGCTGATACAATCGCGATCAATCGGAATCAGGAAGTGGTTCACGCAGGAAACGGAGGTTTAGGATGTCTGAATTCACGGCTTATTTCAATGGCGAATGGGTTCCCAACAGTGAAGTGGTAATCAGCTCGTTCGACCGCGGGTTCACTATGGGCGACGCGGTGTTCGACGTCGAACGCACCTTCGATGGAAAGATCTTCCGCCTCAATGACCACATGGACAGGCTCTACCGCTCCCTCCAGTATTCCCGCATGGACCCGGGCATGACCCTGGATGAGATGACCGAGCTGACATTGGAGCTGGTCCGGCGAAACGAATCTCTGCGCCCGCCGGGTGGTGACTTCACGGTGAGGCAGGTTGTGACCAGAGGGACAACCACTACCGCCTCACAGGGAAACGTCACCGACGACTTCACACCAACCGTCATCAACATGGTCTCTACCATCGACTTTTCGCTCTACGCGAAGTACTACGAGACTGGTGCGTCCGTCGTGATCCCCGGGACCCGGAGCTACTCCAGCGACACTATGGACCCGAAGGCGAAACACTACAGCAGGGCGAATTTCGTCCAAGCCCAGTTGCAGGTGGCCGACGTCGATCCCCACGCCTATCCCTTGCTGCTCGACCAGCAGGGCAACATCTCGGAGAACGTCGCGGGCAACTTCTTCATAGTTACCGACAACGTTCTCAGGACGTCCAGAGACCGCAGCATTCTCCAGGGCATATCGCGCAAGGTCGCACTCGAGCTCGCCGAACAGTTGGAGATAGAGGTCGTCGAAGATGACCTTCAGCCGTACGATGCCTACACAGCCGACGAGGCGTTCCTGACGACCTCAAGCTATCAGTTGCTGCCAGTGAGCACCATTGATCAGCGCAGGGTCGGCGATGAGATCCCCGGCCCGATCAGCAGGCAGCTTCTCGCGGCATGGAGCGAGATGACCGGGCTGGATATCGTGGACCAGGCGATGAACTGGCGCAATTCAGGCAGCTGATCAGCCCTCGGCTATCTGCTTGCGTTGTCAAGAAAATCTGACTGACTTAACATGCTTTCATACGCCGCATAGGTAAGGTGAACGATGTGACGTTCTGGCAGGAAGTCTATAGGCTTCGCAAGGAAAGGCTGATCCCGCGAGTTTGGAAACGGCGTCACCTAATGAAGCACCTGAAGGTTCCCGACGGGGACTTTAGAGAGAACACGGTCGGAGTTTACCCGGCAAACTCCAGCATATCGCTGAAACACTACGAGATAGGTGACTATGTCAAGAGAGGTCAAGAACCAAAAGCGTGGCGTATAGGACCTCCCCGTTCTGGGGAATACCAACTGATCGTAGATCCAGAGGATGACGATACGACTCAGCAGGAACAGCGCGCGACAGCGTTGGCACGTGCGGAGGAGTTGAGGTCAGGGGTGGGAGCGATCAATGGTCTAGAAGTGGCAGAGGCGATCGGTGTTCCCACCAAACAGCACTCGGTAGGGGTTCATCCACCACAGAGTACGTCGTCCGAGGATGTGGCAGCGAAGCTGCAAGATGTCTTGAACGCAATGTATGACAAGCGGCGATACCCTCTCAGGGGCAAAGTTGAGAAATATGAACGTCCACATGCCCCTGCTATGCCGGTTAGTGATTGGGATGTGCTGAATGATCGTCCTTGACACTCAAGCTTGGGTATGGTGGACCGAAGACCCAGAGCGGTTGAGTGTTTCGCAGTTTGCAGCCATTGTGAGCAACGAAGACGACGTCATCGGCATCAGCGCGATCTCGTGCTGGGAAATTGCGAAGTTGGTCGAGTATGAACGACTCGAACTGTCCGCAGACCTGCCCGAGTGGTTCGAGTCAGCACTAGATTACCCGGGCGTCACCCTTCTGCCTCTGACTCCAGAGATTGCAATGGAATCGGCCTCGCTGCCGGGAGAATTTCACAGAGACCCAGCGGATCAAATCATCGTTGCCACTGCTAGACTGAACAACTGCCCCCTGGCCACCAACGATAGGCAGGTTCGAGCCTATCCGCATGTGCAAACGGTGTCCTGAAGGGAATTTCTACACCCCACCCCTGACAGAGGCTCCGTCGTCTATTGGAAACAGCGGCCCGGCTGATCAGCCTTCCGAGATCTGTCCGAACCGGCCCTCGTAGAACAGTAGCGGCCGGCCGTCCTGTACGTTGATCTCTTCGACCTCGCCGATGAAGATCGTGTGGTCTCCTGCGATGTGCTCGTTGACCACCTTGCAGTCCATCTGCGCCAGGCTGCCGCCCACGATGGCCGACCCACGCTCGGTCATGCTGATCGGGATCTCCAGGTCGCCGGTCTTCTGGTCCGTTGGCCGAGCGTAGTACTCCGCGATCGCCTGCTGGTCCTCGTTGAGTATGTTAATGGCGAAGCGACGAGAGTCCTTGATGAGCGGATAGGAAGTAGTGTTGTGACCGGCGCAGACCAGTACCAGCAACGGGTCGAGCGACACTGAGTTAACGCCGTTGGCGGTCATGCCGTGCACGTCGCCATCCGAACGTACCGTGGTGACTATGGAGACGCCGGTGGCGAACTTCCCCCACGCCTGTCGGAAGGTCTGTGAATCGGGCATGTCTTCACCTCTTGGCTCCGCTATTTCTTTGGCCTGCGAGCCGGCGCCTCTCAGTCTGCTGAGCGCACCGGTCAGACGCTCTCGGATTATATTAGCGGTTCTAGGCAATGAAAACCCCTGACGGGCTGAACCACTTCGTGCCTCGATGTGCCTGACGGCGACCTCAGTCGTCGTCTCCAGCCCGCCGACTTGCGCCCGAAGCGCGCGCACCTCCTCCAGCAACGTCTCGACATTCGCCTCGACGTTGTCCTCAGACTTCATGATCGCCGACGCCAGATTCGCCGTAAGACCTCCGAACAGCCCGATCCCGACCAGCATCAGGACGACCGCGATCGCGCGCCCCATCGGCGTAACCGGCGACAGGTCGCCGTACCCTACCGTCGTTACCGTCACGAACGACCACCACAGCGCGTCCGGGAACGATGTTATCGAGTCGTGTCCACGCTCCACCGACGTAACAATCGTCGCCGCGACTATCACCATGCCTATCGCATAGACGAGCAGGAAGTCCACGTTCACCAGTCGCCTTGCCCCGCCGAACGCGCGGGCGCCGTATACGAACAGCCGAACGATTCGCAGGGGGCGGATGAACGGTATCAGGACGATCAGCACCTCCAGCCAGTGCCGCCGCGCGTAGGCGAGCCTGTTCGGGGCGACCGCCAGCTTTACCAGAAGGTCTGCCGCGAACAGCGCCCAGATGAACACGTCCAGAGTGAAGAACAGAGTCTCGTCATAGTCCGAAAGCTCCCACATCACGGGACCCAGCAGCAGCGGAATCATGGCGAATGACAGAAGCAGCAGAGGCAGCTCGGTCAATCGCTCGATGCGTAGCAGCACCGTCTCCCGTGCCTGCATGTCCATATGTCTGAATATGAGATACTTGTTCATATCCGAGTCTCCCAACGCTTGCCCCGTACTCCGATACGGGGTCGATAGGATTGCACCAGAAGCTTACACGGTTCTGCCATCTCCTCGAAAATTGCACATGCGCCATTTTGCCGTATAATGGCGGCTAAGCAAAGGAAATGGGAGTAGAAAAGCGAAAGACTCGAACACCGCTTTCAGAGAGCAGCTAGGAGGCCAGAATGAGAAGATCGCAATTGATGATGCTGTTGATACCGGCCGTAATCCTGTCGGTACTGGCGGCAGCCTGTTCGAGTGGAGAGACGGTTGCACCGCAGCCCACTCCGGACTTCGCCGCTCTGATACAGAATGCCATGCAGTCGCAGCCGAGTGGCGCAACTGCGGATGAGGTCGCTTTAGCTGTGCAGGCCGCGTTGGCCGCCCAGCCGGGAGTCACTGAGGCGCAGGTCGCCGACACTATCGCGAAGGCGCTAACAGCCCAGCCAGGCGTCACCGAGGGGCAGGTTGGCGACGCCATAGCCAGGGCGCTTGCTGAAAGACCCGGTGTCACCGAGGGGCAGGTGGCGGGCGCCATCGCCCAAGCCCTGACGCAGCAGACCCCTGGCCTGACCGAAGCTGAGGTGTCGCAAGCGATAGCCAAGGCCCTGGCCGACAGACCGGGCGTTACTCAGGCAGACATCCAAGCAGCCGTGCAGTCCGCTGTGTCTATGTCCATGCCCGCCATGGACGAGTCCGACATGAGCATGGACATGGACCGCTACGGCGGCATACTCATGTACGGTCAGGGTCCCAACGTAGAGCACCTCTTTCACCTCACATACAGCGGTGGAGCGTGTGCTGCGTGGTGCATGACTGTAGGCGACCCGATTACCGCTTACGGCCCGGACTCCGAGTGGGTCCCGGAGAAATCAATAGCCGAATCGTTCACAATGAGCGAGGACAAGCAGACCATCACGTTCAGTCTCAAGCCGGACGTCCTTTTCCACGACGGCACCCAGGTGAACGCCGAGGCGGTCAAGTTCAGCCTAGACTTCGTGCTTGACCGAGACAACGGCGCCGTAACCAGGTCCGCTGTCCAGTCCATCATCAACGTGGAGGTCATAGACAACCTGACTTTTTCCATAACCACTGATGAGGTGTTCGCGCCTATCATCACCAACCTTGGCATGACAGCCGGGATGCCAGTCTCTCCGACTGCGTTTAATGAGCGCGGCAGGGAAGATCTCGAGGCCAATGGGACCGTGGCTACCGGCCCGTTTATGGTTGAAGAGTGGGTATCCGGCAGCCACATAGACTTCGTGAAATTTGAAGACTACCACCGCGATGGTATGCCATACCTGGACGGCTGGCGATGGGTGGTCATTCCTGATGACCAGGTACGTGCCGCGGCCCTCCAGTCCGAGAACATACACGTCGCGAGCATAGCCCAATCGGCGTTGGACGCGATAGAGGCTTCCCGCTCAGTTTCCGGCATACAGGAGTTCAAGAGCTTTGCAGGCCCGAGGATGGACCACTTCAACGCCGCCAGGGCGCCCTTCGACGACATCAGGGTGCGGAAGGCTGCGCAGATGGCTATGGACCGCCATGCTTGGAACCAGGCAATGAATGGCGGTGAGGGCTTCCCCTATCGCGGGTCTCTGGTGCCGCCCGGCCACGCCGCGAGCTTCCAGGTCCCGGAGGACGAATTCCCGTTTGCGTACGATCCCGAGGGCGCTCGCGCGTTGCTCGAAGAGTACGCCGCCGAGAAGGGCATCTCTCTGCCGATCAGCATGATGGGCGCGTTCATGTGCACCGAAGAGCAGAAGGCGCTCGGCTGCCACGACCTGCCCGAGCAGCCGATTACCATAACCACAAGTTCCAGCGCGAACAACATACGTCGCGCCGAGATTTCCAAGGCATACTACGATGCCGTAGGATTCGAGGTGGAGATGGACATTGGCTCAGGTGACGAGGCTACGCGGACCTTCGTGACCAAGGAAGCCAGCTTCTCGCTGAGGGGATTCGGTCTGAGACCGCACCCGTCGGGAACGTTTAACTCCTACCTTGGCTATGGCGGATACTGGAACAACGGTGGCTACGGCACCAGCGAAGCTCAGCTTGAGATCGACCGCCTGGTAAAGAAGGCGGCACAGACCTTCGACCCAGCGGATCAGAATTTCCTGTACCAGCAGGCGCAGCGCCTCTACATGGAGAACGTTCTGGGCGGGGTACGCACCGCTGCCAACCCGTCTTACCACTTCATGCAGTCGAACGTGATGTGGGCCGAGTTCCCTGACCCGAAGTGGGTCAAGTACCGGTCCGACGCTTCCCTCAAGATCCATGACGTGTGGCTGGAGCAATAGCAATAACAGTCTCAATACTCGCTTGATGAGAGAGACGAGAGCGATTCCAAAGTCCCCTCTCCCTTGAGGGAGAGGGTGAGGGTGCACAGGGAAACCCGAATCTTCACCCTGCCTAAGGGAACCCATGTAGGGGCTGTTCGCGAACAGCCCCTACTAACCACTCAGTAACAAACGAGCCCATGCGCAGGTACATAGCCAACCGGCTAATCCACATGATCCCGGTGTTGTTCATCATCAGCGTGATGATCTTCTTGCTGATGAGAGTGCTTCCGAACGATCCCATCTACTCGATGGCGGGAGAGGATAGCGAGGCGCTGACGCCCGAGATTCGCGAGGCGCTGATGCGCCAGCTGGGGCTCGACCGTCCGCTGCCTGTCCAGTACCTGAGTTGGCTGGGAGGCATGCTAACCGGCGACTGGGGCAGGTCGTTCCAGAACAAGCGTCTCGTGACGACTGAACTCGCGACGAGACTGCCCCATACGATTCAGCTTGCCGCAGCTAGTTTCATTGTGTCGCTCGTATTGGGACTCGTTACGGGCGTCATTGCGGCACTCAAACGCAACTCGATAACGGACATGGTCGCTACAAGCGGCGCGATGTTCGGAATAGCGATGCCGGACTTCTGGTTCGCTCTCATGCTCATTCTGCTGTTCGGAGTAACTCTGGGCATCTTGCCGGTGTTCGGGTCGGAGCTGGTCTGGGAAAACCCCATCGATGGGTTGAGGCACATGGCTCTGCCCGCGCTCGCACTCGGACTCAACGGCGCGGCGACGATAATGCGCCAGACGCGCTCGTCGCTCTTGGAGGTCATGGGCGAAGACTACATCCGCACCGCCAGGGCCAAGGGGTTGTTCGAGCGCAGAGTGATCTGGCTGCACGCGCTCAGGAACTCCATGCTTCCCGTAGTCACCATCCTGGGTCTCAGGCTCGGCAACATTTTGGGAGGCTCGGTAATCATCGAGACCATGTTCAGCTGGCCGGGAGTGGGACGGCTTGCCGTGTTCGCGCTTCAACGCTCCGATTTCCCAGTGATCCAGGCCATAGTCATGATGTCCGCGGTCGCCGTTCTCGTTGCCAACCTTTTGACTGATATAACGTACGCTTACCTCGATCCCCGGATCAGGTACGGCCAATGAGGAACAGCGGATCCGCTGCTGCCCGTACCGGCGCCATTGGACGCGCTCTGGACGCACTGACCAGCGACACGATTAAGCAGCTCTTTCAGCACAGGCTATCCGTCATAGGGCTGACATACACTGGCATCATCCTGTTTGTCGGGATATTCGCGCCCTGGATCGCGCCTGCCGACCCCCTCGCAATAGACCCAATGAACTCGCTCCAGGCGCCGTCCATAGAGCATCCGCTCGGCCTCGACCATGTGGGGCGCGACCAGTTATCGCGCCTGATCTACGGCGCGAGGGTGTCGCTCATCGTCGGCCTGCTGTCCGTGGGAGTGGCGGTTGTGATAGGTGTGCCGCTCGGCATAGTGGCGGCGTATTCGGGTGGATGGCTGGACCATGCCATCATGCGTATGATAGACGCCATGATAGCCGTGCCCGGCCTGCTATTCGCAATGCTGCTTCTGCTCGTCTTGGGCGGCAGCGTGCTGACTGTGAGCATAGCGCTAGGCATAAACCTGTTCACCACCCAGGCGCGGCTGGTACGCAGTCAGGCGCTTTCCGTGAAAGAGCGCGAGTACTTCATGGCGGCCCGTATGATCGGCACGCCCCCGTGGCGCATGCTTCTGTTCCACATGGTTCCGAACTCCATTCAGCCAGTGATTGTGCAGGCGACTCTTGGCATGGGCTTCGCCATACTCGGAGAGGCTGGCTTGAGCTTCATCGGAGTGGGCGTAGAGCCTCCCATAGCCACATGGGGCAGTATGCTCAACCTGGCATTCGTGAATCTCAGGAGCGCTCCCTGGCTGTCATTCGCCCCCGGAATCGCGATCTTCCTGCTCGTGCTCTCCTTCAACTTCGTAGGCGACGGCCTTAGAGACGTCCTGGATCCCAGGCTCCGAGGCAGGTTCTAGCGGCAGTCCCCCAAGGCCCGCGCGACACCCATTAGTGACCCTTAGTGCGCACGGTGGATAAACTCAACTCCACTTTCGCATCCACCAATTCGACAACCCCACCCCGCGTATATAGAATAGGATGTCGATAAAGTGACCCAAGGTGGCTGGCGTCGTCGCAGGGGGGACTTCGTGGACTTCCGATCTCCATACACTGAGGAGCAGCAGGCTTTTCGCGCTGCCGCGCGTGCCTGGCTGATCGAACACTTCCCTCGCGACCTCAAGGTTCCCCCGGACGGCAGTCCGCTCGATGCCGATAACCAGGCTAAGGTCAAGACTTTCAGGCGCAAGCTCGGCGAGAAGGGATGGCTTGCCCCCTCGTGGCCAAGGCACCTTGGCGGCGGTGGACTGTCATCCGGCTTCGACGTCGTCCTCATGGAGGAGATGCGCAATCTGCCTCTCCCGAGCATGGGCGACAACAATCGCTGGGTCCCCGCCATGATGGTGTGGGGCACCGACCAGCAGAAGGAGCGGTTCATCCCGCCATGTCTGAGAGGCGAGAGCATTACATGGCAGTGCTTCAATGAGCCTGAGTCCGGCTCCGACTTCGCTGCGGTCAACACCTGCGCCGTCCAGGAAGAAGGCGGTTGGCGAATCTCCGGAAAAAAAGCGTTCATTACTGGCCGGTTCGATCCTGACTACCTGATTACCCTCGCCAACACCGATCTCGAACGCCCTCGGCGCTCCAACCTTGGCGTGTTTATGGTTGACGCCGACAGTCCCGGGCTGGAGATTCGCACTATGCGGCTCCTGATGGGCAGCGAGCGTAGGGTGACGTTCGACGACGTCTTCGTCCCGGACGACTGCCGCATCGGGCCCGCTTACCAGGGCTGGGAAATCGCCATGTCGGTAATCGAGGCCGAGCGCGGAGGCGTCGCTTTCCGGGTGAGCGAGGACGGCACGATCGAGAGCATCTACCAGTATCTACGTGACCAGCGAAACGAGCAAAGATGAACCCCCCTCTCCCTCAAGGAGCTGACAGGGTAGGTAAAAGTGTACAGCCAAGCATGAATGCCACCCGACAGACCCCCTCTCCCTCAGGGAGAGGGTTGGGGTGAGGGGGATACCCCAAGCTGCCTAACTGACACAGCCACCAGTAACGACTGAGCAGGGCAAGAAGAAAGAAAATGCACCCCCACGAACACGGACACAGACACCACCACGAGTCCATGCTGAGCGTCGAAGACGCGCTTGAGCGGATTCTGGGCTACTTCGACGTCCTTGAGACTGAGCGAGCCCCGCTGCTGGACGCGCTCGGACAGGTGCTTGCCGAGGATGCCAGAGCGACTCACGACATCCCCCCTCTCGACAACTCCGCTATGGACGGCTACGCGGTACAGGCAGCCAGTATAGCTAACGCTTCTGATGACTCTCCCGTCACCCTGAAGGTGATCGGCCTGCTCACCGCCGGAGACCTCCCAGGCGACGCAGTCGCACCTGGCACTGCGATACGCATCATGACCGGCGCTCCCGTTCCTCCGGGCGCAGACACTGTTGTCCCGTTCGAGGAAACCGACGAGATCGATCGGCGTAATTCAGGCGACAGCCTGGACGAGATCGGCATACGGGATCCAGCCGGCGTCGGCGCCGACATCCGACCTGCTGGCCAGGATGTGCGCAGCGGTACTCTTGTGCTCTCAAAGGGCGCCACGCTGAGACCCGCTGAAATAGGGGTGCTGGCCTCCCTCGGATTCGACACCGTCAAAGTTGCTCGCCGTCCGGTGGTCGCCATACTATCCACCGGCAACGAGCTGTTGCATCCGGGTGACGAATACGCTCCCGGCAAGATCTACGACGCCAACAGCTACTCTGTGGCCGCCAGTGTGCTGCGTTATGGTGGCATACCCAGGCAGCTCGGAATCGCCCGCGACAATCTGGACTCCATGAACTCCAAGCTGGCTGAGGGTCTGAAGGCGGACCTTCTCATAACTTCTGCCGGAGTCTCCAAAGGCGACTACGACATGGTGAAGGACGTCCTCGCCCAGCACGGTCAGATTGACTTCTGGTCGGTGCGGATGCGTCCCGGCAAGCCGCTGGCGTTCGGACTGCTGCACGCTGAGAACGGCAGGACTGTTCCCCATCTGGGCCTGCCCGGGAATCCAGTCAGTGCGATGGTCACCTTCGAGCAGTTCGGTCGTGCGGCTATCCACAAGATGATGGGCAAGAGCGGCTTCCAGAAACCCAGGATCAATGCGGTGCTGGACGAGCCGATATACAATACCGACGGCCGCCGCGTATATGCCCGCGCCTTGATTACCAAGGAAAATGGCGCATACCGCGCCCGGCTGACAGGAAATCAGAGCTCCAATCTGCTCACTTCAATGGCAGGCGCCAACGGGCTTGCCGTTTGCCCGGAGGACCTCCCTGTTAAAAAGACAGGGGAGACCGTCGAGGTGCAGATGCTAGACTGGCCCGAGGATGTTTTTTAATGATTGACACCATGCGGACTGGGGACGAAGGCCCCCAGTTTCGACCCTACTTCGTTGATCCGGACGGCGCTGAGGCGGCTCGACGCTCCCTCCCGGTTCTCATAGCCGGCCGGCTATGTTATATGTGCCGGCAGGGCTACGAGGATGACCAGATCGTCGGAGAGGACCCGCAGGACTTTGTAGACCTCATTGTCGGGCACTGCTCGACTTCGCAGGACTTCCTCCTTTCCGACACGCCCATGAAAGAGGCCATCTTCCGTGTGCTGTTGGGCAACTCCAACGAGCCTATGGACGCCGAGCAGATAAGCGCCGAACTTTCGAGCAAGTGGCCGATGACACGGGTCACGTCTCCGGCGGTCATTCAGCGTCTTCTCGACAACAGCGCCTACTACTGCATTGGCCCGGTGCCGAGCCCCGACGACGACGAAGACGCCTGACTTCACTGTGAGCTGGCACGTTCTTCATTGTCCGAGCGATAGCCATTGGCTATAATGTGCGGCGACCCAACTACCTAGGGAGTTTTGCCAGATGTCTCAATCGCTTGCCTTCTTCCGTGGACAGATTGTCCCAATCGAAGACGCTCAGGTAAGCGTTATGACTCACGCCCTGCATTACGGTACCGCCGTTTTCGAGGGCATACGCGGCAACTGGAACGAGGAGCAGGGCAAGCTCTACGTCTTCCGAATGGCAGAGCACTACGACCGGCTGCTCCAGGGATGCCGCATGATGCTGATGGACATCCCGTACAGCACCGAGGACCTGTGCAACATCACCGTCGGGCTGCTTCAGAGCTGCGGATACAAGCAAGACCTCTACATCAGGCCGCTTGCGTACAAGAGCCAGGAGCTTGTCGCGAACCTCAAGCTCCAGGATCTGGCGAGCGACTTTACACTAATCGCCGTTCCCTTCGGCAGCTACATCGACGTCGAGGGCGCGATCCACTGCACGACCTCATCCTGGAGGCGCATCGACGACACGGTCATCCCGCCAAGGGTCAAGATCAGCGGCCATTACGTCAACTCCATACTCGCCAAGACCGAGGCTACGCTCGCCGGATTTGACGAGGCGATCATGCTGACGCAGGGAGGCGACGTGTCCGAGGGATCTGGGGAGAACCTGTTTCTTGTAAGCGGTGGGCAGATATTCACGCCGCCTGTCTCGGACAACAACCTCACCGGAATCACCCGGGACTCAGCAATGACGCTTGCTCGCGAAGAGCTCGGCATCGAGGTCGTAGAGCGCAACATACGGCGAAGCGAGCTATACCTGGCAGACGAGGTGTTCCTGACCGGCACGGCGGCACACATCACGCCGGTGGGTTCGTTGGACAGGAGACCGATTGGCGATGGTGGCGTCGGCCCAATTACGCAGAAGATCAGCGACACCTACGTAGATCTGATCAGGGGTGGTAACCCCAAGTACCAGAACTGGTGTACTGAGATTCCGCTGGACTAGCTTCCAGCGCCATCGGCGTGTAGCGGTCGGCTTCGAGCCCACCCACCACCTACCATGTTCACTTTCGTCACCGACTACTGCATTGCTGTCTTTGTCTCGACGTTGGGCGTGCTCCAGCTCGCCTTCTCGGTTGGCGGCATCAATGGGCTGCTTGTCTTCAAGTCACCCATCATTGCCAGGACACTTGGGCTGGCTCTGGCGATCGCAGGGTTCGTGTTCTTCTTCGCCACCGGCACTCGCAACATCAACGACTATGAAGGTGGTCTCGACGCTCCGACCCAGGCTCTCTTCTTCTTCTACGGCTCGCTGGCGGCGGTGATAGTGACGCTCGCGCTGACTTCGATCATCAACCACCGGATGCGCGGTCCTGAAGCCGAGCCGGAAGCGGGAATCGACAGTCTCAGGGATACCAACTATGCCCTCTCCCTGGCGCGCAGCGTCAGATACTGGTGGAAGTTTTGCCAGAAGCGCTAAACGCCGCGGACAAGGAGCTGTTTCTGCTGATAAACGGCTTTGTCGGCGTTGTGCCGTTCGTCGACAGGTTCGCCCAGTGGATCGTGAGCGATTACCTGATGCCCATCGCACTTGCGCTCGCGCTCATATTCATGTGGTTCGTCGACAGGGACCGGGAGATCCGAGCACAGCGGCAGGTCGGAGTCTTCGTGGCGCTGACAGCGATGGCTCTGTCAAACTCCGTGGTCTTCATTCTCAACTTCTTCTACTTCAGACCAAGGCCTTTCGTGAACGCCGACGTCGCGCTGCTCTTCTACAAGCCAACGGACTCTTCGTTTCCATCTAACGCGGTCGCCGCGGTCTTCGGACTGGCCTTCGGCATCTGGAGGGTCAACCGCCGTCTCGGCTGGGTGGCGATAGGGGCAGCCAGCCTGTATGGGCTGGCCCGTGTCTATGCTGGCGTCCACTATCCGCTGGACATCCTAGGGGGCGCAGCCATCGCGGCTGTTGTCACGTACTTGGTCTTCAGGTTGCGGGATTTGCTGATGCCGCTGCTAATGCTGCCGATCAGGCTGGCGCGAATCCTCAGGCTGGCGTGACCTAGTAGAAGCCGACGGGATTTCACACATATAGACCGAGCGGACTTCCGCCGATGACATGGACGTGGCCGTGATGCTGGGTCTGAAGTCCGTCTGACCCAAAGTTGGAGACGATCCTGTACCCATTCGGACACGACTCGCTTCCGAGCTTGACCGCGAGCTGCCCGATGCGTCCCAGTATCTCCGGGCTTGCCCACAGCTGCTCTTGAGTCATGTGCACAGTGGGCACGATGAGAAGTTGGACGGGGAACCAGTCCAGTTGGTTGCGGAAGACCAGGATGTCAGGCTCTTCGAGGACTTTTCGGGAGGGC
This sequence comes from Dehalococcoidia bacterium, assembly GCA_034428835.1. GTDB lineage: Bacteria > Chloroflexota > Dehalococcoidia > Lucifugimonadales > UBA1123 > VXRN01. Next base: position 13,128 of record DAOUHG010000253.1, on the reverse strand, counting down.
AGCCGTCCCGCGACTATCTCGCAGAAGGTGCAGTATTCAGGCATCTACCGGCGATTGCGCCCACGCGGCCGATGTTCGGGTGTGCCCTGCCTGTTGCCTTGTCGCCGTTTCACCCTGTAGTCGGGTGCGTCTATACGGATGAGCATCCCGCTCAACTCGTCGCGTATGCGTGAGACTATCGGACCGGTGGTGTCGAGCACTTGCATGCTGGTAGTGATGACCGTGGGCATTCGCAGGTTGTGGCGATGAACGATAATCTGGTAGAGCTTCTCGTATGCCCAGTCGCTGCGGTATTCGACGCCCAGATCGTCCAGAATCAGCATCGGCGCGTTCCTGACTTCATCGAAGACACGGTCGTAGGCGACACCGCTGTTGGGCTGGAACGTATATCTCAGGTAGTCCATCAACTCGGGCACGAATGCGAAGAAGACGGGCAGTCCCTGAGACAGTCGAGTCTCTGCAATCGCGATTGCCAGGTGGGTCTTTCCAGAGCCCGTCTCGCCGAACAGGGTGAGCCAGCCGTCTGGAGCCTCGGCCCAAGCTCGCGAGCTGTCGAACGCAGTCGTCAGGCTGTTGCGCTGCTCGGCGGATGCAGAGTTGCCGCGAGTATCGAATGTGTTGAATGTCATGCGCTGGAACATCTCTGATGGCACTCGGCCCAGGCGCTTTGTTGGATCATGGTTTACGCCCCGAACTTCTACTACGCGACTAAGGGCCGGGTGGGTCATGCGGCTTGCGATGTACGGGTCGATGTCGCTGGTCTGAGCGGCTGTGGTGACCACTGTTGGAAGCTCTGAGTTTGCCCTGCGGTTGAATATCTGCTGGAGTTTCTCCTGTGCCCACGGTGTAGGACTCTGCGCTCCCAGTCCATCAAGCACCAGCATCGGTGCCTCGTTCACCTGCTCGAACAGGTCGGAATAGGAGAGCTCGCTCAGGGGCGAGTAGGTGGAGCGCAGATCGTCCAGCAGATCGGGAACGTGGACGAAGAATACCGGGCGACCCTGCTCTATGCAGTGATTGGAGATCGCCGCGGCAAGATGCGTCTTCCCCGAACCGTGTGGGCCGGTTAGAACAAGCCATCCCAACGGCTGTTCAGCGTATGCCAGAGCGGCCTCGTACGCGATTCTGAACAGCCTCTTGCTCTCAGGATCGATGGCCCTGCCCTCTGGATCAGCCGACCCGAACGTTAGCCTGGAAAGTGGACCGAGGTTTGAGTAGCGCCGTAGTCTGCCTGCTCGTTCACCCAAACCGACCTCGACCTGGCACTGGCACGGCTCGGCCTTGCCGAAGTCCGGGTGTCCGACAGGTGCGTCGATTGCCAGCCACAGCCTTCCCTCGCAGATCGGGCAGACACGCTCCCCCGAATCGTCCGGAGGCACGGTCCCGTTGCCAGAATCGACGGCGTCGCCGTTGATCGCCTGGTTCTCCCGCAGTCGCTTCAGGATGTCTCCGAGATTTTCCATGTCCTCAACCTTCTCGCCCTCACCGCACAGAGCGCCGCGTGCAAGAGTCGGTATTCTTAATATCTACCGACTATCCGACGCAGTCCTCCAGACTCGCGGGACCCTCTGCCCTCGTGTTCCCACCGTTCGAGGATTCTTGAGATGTAACGCCAGCTTCGCTTGTTCTGCTCCACCGCCTCACCGATTGCGTCCTCTATCCAATCTTCAGGATACATATCCTCGGCCTCCAGCAGCGCGTCCGCGATCATTGGACTGAGCATTCCGATGTTCTGCTCGTACATTTCGAACACGTTCGGACGCTCTACGGACGGGTCAGGCGGCTCCTGATATGTCCCTGACCAACGCGACGGTTGCGATGCGAGCTTTTCAAGGGCAGCTCTGTCGGCCTCTGAGTTCAGCCCAAAGATGGGTTGACGCCTGCCATCTGTGTGGACGACAGCGAAGGCCAGGGTTCCCCGACGTACCGCGCTGCCCAGCGCCCTTTCTATCAGTGCCGCGGACTGAGTTTCGCCGTCGGCTGGTATGGCCCGCACAAGATGCTCGTCGGTCTGCAGCTCCTGCAGTTCGATGAACCTTGGATATCCGCGTTTCTGGCTCAGAAGGGCGACCGCTCTCAGCGTACACTTGAACTCCGCGATGTCATCTATCTGGGCGAGAAGGGAGCCAAGCAACGGCGCGGGCACCGGCACCCGGTGCACCATCCTGGGAAAACCGGGATAGGTCTCCGTCTGCTTTGGTGTGGGAGTCAGTGGCTCATCCTAGATCGGCGTGGGAGTGTCGGGCAGTCAGACTCATGTCGGCGCGTATTCCATGGAGCGCGCCTGGCTCACTTCGGTCAACGTCTCGAAGCGGACTAGGTCGTTTCGGAAGTATAGAGGTACAGTCCCGACCGGCCCATTGCGGTGCTTGGAAACGATGATTTCGGCAATGTTCTCTGGATATTGTTCTGTGGGGAACTTGCGCTCCCACTCCTCGCGCGTTGTGTATTGGTCTTCGCGGTGAATGAACGACACTACATCGGCGTCCTGCTCGATACTGCCGCTCTCCCGGAGGTCCGACAGCAGCGGCCGGTGGTTAGGTCTTTGCTCGATCGCTCGGCTCAACTGTGAGCACGCCATTACGGGAATGTCCAGCTCGCGTGCAAGTCCCTTTAGCGAACGCGACACCTCGCCCAGGGCGACAGCGCGGTTGTCGCCTCTGCCCACATCGACAAGCTGCAGGTAGTCTACTATCAGCAGGTCGAGCCCGCTCTCCTGCTGAAGCCGGCGCGACTTGCTGCGGAGCTCCATGACCGACTGGAAAGGGGTATCGTCCACGTAGATCTGGAGGTCAGACAGAAGGCCCACAGCATCCAGGACGCGTACCTCCTCGTCCTCCCTGATCAGGTTCATGCGCAGGCGGTGACTGTCGATGTTGGCCTCGGACGCCAGAAGACGTGCGGCAATCTGTTCGCCGCTCATCTCGAGACTGAACAGGGCGGTGGAAAATCCCTGCTCCGCGGCGTTTCGCGCCATATTGAGCGCCAGTGTGCTCTTGCCGAGGCTGGGACGTGCGGCGAGTATTATCAGGTCCGATCTTTGGAGACCGCCGCCAAGAAGCTCATCGAGGCTCGGGAATCCGGTTACTACAGGCGCAAGAGAGACCTTTGTGGGATCGTGCAGCGCACCGGTCTGCTCCATGTAGTTGTCAAGGTAGTCACGGATGGGCGTGAAGCCCTTGGTGTTGCGTCCGCTTCGGACGCCGAACACGACCTCTTCGGCCTTGTCCAGCACTTGCTCCACGTCCGAACCACCGTCGTATCCAAGCTCTGATACCTCTCCGCCCGCCCGGATAACGTGTCTTAGAATGGACGTCCCACGAACTATATTGGCGTAGTGCTCAATGTGGATTGACGTGGGGACGTTCGACACCAGGCGAGCCAGGTACTCGGCTCCGCCGATCTGCTCCAGCGCACCTTCCTCAACGGAGATTTCGTACGCTACAGAGACCTGGTCAATGGCGCGGTTTGACTCATACAGAGCCAGGCACGCCTCGTAGCACTTGCGGTTGCGTTGGCTGTAGAAGTCTGTGGGTCTGAGTATGCTCGTGACGCGCGCGATCGACTCGCCGTCGATCAGAATAGAGCCGATGACCGACTCTTCGGCGCCAATATCATGGGGTTGAAGACGGTCGCTAACCACGGCTGCCTCCGCACGGTGAATCAATAGTCTGCCCGGGCGGGGCCGGAGACCTCGCTATGCGAGGTCGGACTGGGTCAGTCCTCTTCGTCCTCGTCCGGGTACTGTTCGTCTTCTTCTTCTTCGTCGGCCGCTTCGGCCTCTGCCAGCGCAGCAGCCTCTTCGGCCGCCCTCAGCGACTTCGCGAACTCCTCGGGCGTTGTCCCGGTCGGATGGACCAGGACCGAGACTCCTGCCGTCACCTCGGGATGGAGGTCCAGAGCCAAGTTGAAGATGCCGAGGTCTCGGATCGGTTCGCTGAGCGTAACAGTGCGGCGATCGATGTCCTTCTCGGTCATCTCGGCCAACCTTGACGCGATGATCGCCGTGGTGACCGATCCATAGAGTCGGCCAGTGCTTCCGGCCCGCATCTCTACGCTGATCTGAGACCCGTCGAGCTCCGCAGCCAACTCCCTCATATCGTCGAGCCGCCTGACTCGGGTCACCTCGGCGCCTCGCTGCAGCTTCGCGATGCGCTGAAGCGCGTTGTGAGTAGCCGGAGTCGCCAGGCTCTTAGGTATGAGGTAGTTCCGGGCAAAGCCGTTCTTCACCTCTTTGACATCGCCACCCTGAGCTACGCCGGGCACATCTTCCAAGAATACGACTCGCATGGCAAGGTTACCTCAGTGAACTATTCGGAGATTTCGTCAGATGGACAACTATACTATTCTGCCACAGAGTCGTCTTGGTTGAATATGAGAACGTCTGTACGTTTACTTTAGCATATATGCGGAGGGATGCAAAACAGGCTCGGAGGTGAGACGATTGCATTAGTCCCAGTCCATCCCTGTTGGGGTGGTTAAGGGGCGGCTCTCACTCCTAACTCCTCTCCACTCACTCCTCGAAAATTGCATAAGTGCAATTTTCTCAAGATGTGAAGTCCCGACGGTTTTCTGTCGTAGACAACCTGAACTCAGGCGCGCCTCTGTGCGATGTTGACGGAGGCGACGAATCCACGCAGGGTAGGGTAGTATCAGGAGCAGGGTTGAGATCCTGAGATTAGATTAAAGGAGATAGCAGTCTTTGACTGACGAGTACGAGCTGATAGACGACGAGGCTGGATTCAGAAGGGCAGTCGAGGCGATTACCCGGGAGCGGCGAATAGGCTTGGACCTGGAGTCTGACGGCTTCTTCAGGTATCCGGAGCAGGTCTGTCTCGTCCAGATATCCACGCCGCATGATGTGTTCGTGATCGATCCGCTGGCCATCGGCGGAATGGAGCCACTCGGTGAGGTGCTGGCGAACAGGCGAGTCGAGACGATCCTCCACGCTGGCAGCCACGATGTCCTCAGCCTCGACCGGGACTGGGGCATCAGGATCAAGTTCCTGTTCGACACGAACATTGCGGCGGCGTTCGTTGGCTTGGATCGGCTCGGACTGGGCTCCGTGCTGGAACAGTCGCTGGGAGTTGATATTCCCAAGGAGAAGCGCATCCAGCGGTCGGACTGGAGCAATCGTCCGCTCAGTCGCACGGCGCTGGATTATGCCGCAAACGACGTGCGCTACCTGCATGAGCTCAGGGACTCGCTGGGGAAGCAGCTGCGAGAGTTGGGACGGGAAGACTGGGTGAGAGAGGAATGTCAGAGGCTTGCTGAGACCCGGTACGAGCCCTCGGATCCCGAGATGTCGATCTTCAACGTCAAGGGCTGGCGCAATCTGGACGGGCGTGGTCTGGCGATACTCAAGGCGCTGGTTGACTACCGAGAGGACCATGCGATCAGGTTGGGCAGGCCGCACTTCCGAGTGGTGCCGGATATGGCGCTGATCTCACTGGCCCAGAAGCCGGACGTCAAGCTGCGTAGCGTGCGCGGATTGGGAAAGTTTGCGCATGGGGGCCTTGCAGAGGGCATTCAGGGTGCGATTGCCGAGGGCAGGTCGGCAAATCCGCCTCGACGCCCAGCTCAGCCTAGTCCGCCTCGCATTCCGCGAGGTGAGCGCGAGGGGATCAGCAGGCGTCTCTCAAAGCTCAAGCAGTGGCGAATCGCGCAGGGCAAGTGCCTGTCACTCGACCCAGCCCTGCTCTGGCCTATGAAGAGCCTCCAGCGAATCGCGCGTTCACCTGACAACCTGCAGGCGGAGCTGCTAGAACCGGAAGTACGTCGTTGGCAGAGGGAGGAGTTTGGGGAGTCGCTGCGGGGAGCGCTCCGGTGAATGGCTACAGCTTGTAGCCGGCCTTCCAGCGAAGGTTGCACCTGATTCGTTATGTCAGCCCCGACTCTGCCTGCTCTCTCGGTACTTGATGAGTGCCATGGCCTGCCTTACACCCATCCGTCCAATTGGGCCAGAGGCGTACATGGAGCCGAAGACGACGCCGTGACGCACTAGGAACTCCGTCGGTTGTAGGTAGCGTCCGTGGGCTTTGTCTTCCGTCCACCACGGATCCAGAGCCTGTACGCTCTCTTCGGTCACCCCATATGCTATTGGGAAGGTGAGCCCCTCTTCTTCGGCCATGCGAGCCGCCGTTTCGCGGTCCTCCACGGTGGCTCCGATTACCGACACACCAAGCTCTTCCAACTCTTCGAGGCTTCTCTGGTAGGTGGCTAACTGCCGCCTGCAATACGGTCACCACTCGCCCCGATAGAACAGCAGCGCGAGGTAACGCCCGGGGACCTGTTCCGGGAGCGTAATGGTCGAACCATCAGTGAGTTTCAGTTCGATCGTCGGAAAACGGTCGCCCTGAATCAGCTTTTCGGGCATGGCAGTTCTCCTCTCTGATCGATAAGGATGCCTATCCTGGTGCTGTCAGACTGACCAACCTGGCTTCTGTTTCTATCCCTCCAGCGCGGCGACTATGGACTGGGGGTTCATGGGGAGGTTGTTCAGCCTCGCTCCGGTTGCGTTGTGGATGGCATTTGCGAGGGCTGCAAGTGGTGGGGCGATGTTCGCCTCGCCGACGCCTCGCACTCCGAATGGGTGGCCTGGATTTCCGACCTCGATGATGACTGCGTCGATCATGGGTAGGTCGAGGCTCGTAGGCATCCGGTAGTCGAGCAGGCTCGTGTTCATCATGGAGCCGTCGTCGCCCATGTAATACTCTTCGTTGAGCGCCCAGCCGATGCCCTGCGCGGCGCCGCCCTGGATCTGACCCTCCACGTACGAGGGGTGTATGGCGAAGCCGGCATCCTGAAGGGCAGTGTACCTCAGTATGTCCACCTTGCCGGTGCCGGGATCGACCTCCACGTCCACAATGTTCGCTGCGTAGGAGCCGCCCGAGCCGCCTGGGTTCATGTTGGCGCGTCCGACGACAGGGCCTCCTGTTTCGGGGAGCCTGCCTGCTATCTCCTTGAACGACATTCGGAGCTCGGAGTCCGACTTGTGCTGAAGTACTCCGTCGTCGTACTCCACGTTGTCAGGGTCGGTGTCCCACAGGAGAGAGGCGCGGACTATTAGCTGCTGCCGCACGTCCATAGCGGCTTCGTGTGCGGCCCAGCCGGACTTGAACGCCACTCCGCTGCCGCCTGTGACGGAGGTGTAGCCGATGGTGTCGGTGTCGCCAATCGAAGGATTGACGTCCTCGACCGGGATGCCAAGCACCTCAGCGAACTGCTGCGCGATGGCAGTCCGGCTGCCACCGATGTCCACGGAGCCCTCTACGAGGCTGACGGTGCCATTGTCGAGCACGTTCGCGACGACGCACGCCATTCCGGTGTTGTTGCGGCAGAACCCCATGCTCCAGCCTCGGCCTCGGAGCTTGCCCTCCACCTGCTCCATCGGAGCCGACATGTGGTCATGCTCCCTGACGGCGTGCATGACCTCTTCCGCTCCGATGCGTCCGTTCGTCACGCCGTCGGCGCGGCGGTCGCCCTGTCGGGCAACGTTGAGCAGACGCAGTTCCACGGAGTCGATGTTGAGCGCCTGGGCGATCTCGTCCAGAATCGATTCGGTGCAGTACATGACGATCGGCGCTCCGGGGGCGCGGTATGCCTGTGTCCGCGGCTTATTGGAGACCACGTCGTAGCCGTCGATGCGGACATTCGAGATGGCATACGGCGAAAACACGGCAGAGGCCGCGCCCGACAGAGGAGCCCCGGGGAAGGCGCCCGCTTCCAGGGCCACCCAACAGTGGGCGGCTGTGATCTTGCCCTCGTTGGTGACTCCCATCTTCATGCGGACCAGCGCACCGGACGTTGGGCCGGTTGCCAGAAGGACTTCGGTGCGGTCCATAACCATCTTGACTGGGTGCCCGCTCTGCTTTGAGAGCATCGCGGCTACCGGCTCCAGGTACGGAGGAATCTTGCCGCCGAAGCCGCCGCCGATCTCCAGAGGTACGACCTTGACCTGTGATACGGGCATGCCCAGGATGCGGGCGATGTTGTCCCGAACGCCGAAGTGGCCCTGGCTGGAGCACCAGACGGTCAGCCTTCCGTCCGGTGACCACCACGCGGTCGCGTTCTGGGGCTCTATGTATCCCTGGTGAACTGTCTTGGTTGTGTACTCGCGTTCGAAGACGTGGTCGGCTTCTTCGAAACCGGTGTCCAGGTCGCCGAACTCGTACACCTCCTGGGCGGCTACGTTTATTCCGCCGGGGAGGTCGGGGTTGTTCGGCCAGGTGTCGTGCAGCGGCACGGCGTCATCTGCCATTGCCTCCTGGACATCTCTGTACGCGGGCAGCGGCTCGTACTCGACTTCGATCAGGGACAGGATCTCCTCGGCGGCGTGCGCGCTGGACGCGGCCACCGCGGCGATTGCGTGGCCCTTGTATAGCGCCTTGTCACGTGCCAGAACGTTGTCTGTGGGCATCTGGCCCATAACTGCGACCGGGCCTACTGGGTCCGAGGGGGCGAACACCGATGATGTAACGACCGCGCGGGCGTCCGGATGGGCCTCTGCCTTGGAGGTGTCGATGCTCTTGATCCTGGCGTGGGCGTGCGGAGAGCGCAGCACCTTACCATAGAGCATTCCGGGCAGGTTCATGTCCGCGCCATAGACCGCGCGTCCAGTGACCTTGTCCACGCCGTCATGTCTGATTGGCCTTGTGCCAACTACCTTGTACTCTCGAGTCGCTGTTGTCATGTATCGTACCTCTTAGGAAGTGTTTAAGAGCGTTTCTAGCACCGCTGGTATCCTACCATAAGGCGGGCCGACACATAGCATGGGTGTCTGCTAAGGGAGTTATCAGTCCCCGCTCTCGCGGAACTCCAGCACGTAGCCTGCCTCGTGCCGAGTCCCGGGGGTCGTGGGCGAAACGATCACCACGGTCTCGACGTCGTCGCCTGGGATTGTCAGCTTCATCCAGCCAGAGTTGCGGTCGTCCAGCGGGATCTGTGAAACGGTGTACTCACCGCCTGGCGTGGAAGTGACCAACTGAACTATGAAGCCTTGAGCGAGCTTGGCGCCGGCTCTGCTGAAACCTTCGACTTGCCAGCCGGAACCGGCGCCGTCGGTATCTGTAAAGTCGAGTTCCGGGATGGCTATGCCATCTATCAGCAGCCCGTCGAGATAGACCGCGTCGTCCGTCACGTATTCGAACCTGACCAGCACTGGACCCCCAACGAACTGCGTGAGGTCAATCGACTCCTGCTTCCAGACGCGACTCGATCCAGTGTAGCCTGGGCCATAGGCGTTTCCGCTGGGGTTGTCGGTGGTCGTGTGCTCTCCATCCAGGATGTGCCAGGTCTTACCGTTGTCGTCCGACAGCTCGACGTAGCCGTAGTCCCAGCCCTCCTCGATCTCGTGCCAGACCTGGAATTCCAGGGTCGCCTTGTTGAGTCCGGTGAGGTCGAACTCGCGAGTCAGCTTCGTGTCGATGCCGTCCCCGCGCTCGCTCCACCAGCATGTGGGACCCTGTGCGCAGTCTGCGGCCACCTGCCGGACTTCCAAATCACCGCTGAAGGTGATAGTCCCGGAGGTGGAGTCGGTATCAAGCCGGTAGTATCGCGCCGAATATTGAGGGAGTCGATCGCGCTGCTCCTCGTCGGAGATCAGCGTTCGGACCGGTCCCACGCCGACGTCGCGGTCGGTGTAGCCGTAGCGATCATCGCCTGCGTCCAGATGGTTGGCTACGACCCAGTCGGCGAACACCTGCAACCATGAGAGATCATGATCGTTCAGGAATGACTCGACTCCCGCAATCCCGTCGAGGGGCTCGGTCACCAGGTCCGTGAGATTGGCGGCCCCTCCGACTCTCTGCGCAACGTAAGAGAAGAAGAGAGCAGACGCCCCGTAGTGCGGGAACGTGGAACGTGGCGAGTCGGGCCAGTAGTTGAGCTGAGTGTGCGGTCGACGCATGAATGCGCGTGGCGATTGCACACTGAATCCGGCCAACTCGGTGGCGACCTCCGACAGCCCCTCGTTGACCCAGGACTCCTCTCCGACGTCTTTGTTGAAGTGAACGGCGTGTTGCAGCTCGTGCGCGACTATGGCAAGGTGGGTATCAACCCCATGCTCGACCGCGCGTGAGTCCAGGTAGATGATCTCGCGCCTGTTGCTATACGGATGCACTTCAGCAGAGAACGAGTCTTTGGAACCGAAGTAGCCAGCGGCTCCGTCCAACGTGGTGTGGATGATGACGAGACGCGGGTCGCCGTCAAGTCCTGGGTTGGCGATGTCCCCGAAAGTCGAGACCACCGCAGGCCTGACCTCATCTTCATAGTGTCGGGCGGCTCGGGCCAGTTCCTCCTGATCGACAGCCAGGGTCTCATCCACGAACCAGTAGGCATTTTCGCTGACCAGCTGAAGCGTCGCCGTGATGGGCCTCGCTGTACCGTCGTCGAGGTTGGTTATCCAGAAGTCTTGCTGGTCGCCCTTGGACATAGGCGGCGCGATTTTTAATGGAGAGTCGTCTAGCTCTGCGCCCCGCAGCCGAGTGGCAAGCTCAGCGAGGTCCCGATCCGGCGGTTGCTTTTGATCAACGACAATCCGAGCGGGGAGTCCTGGTGTCGCCTGGTTTGGACCAGGCGAGGGGGATGTGCTGGCAGTCGGTGGTGCGGGCCGAGCCGCGACAGCTGTCTGCGTAGCCTGGGTGGCGGGCACGGAACGTGGAGTCGGCGGTTCAGGTGCGGGAGTCGTGGTCGCCTGGCTCGGCTGCCCAATTGCGACTGCGGTCTCTTCGGGCAGCGTTTCCTGGGGAGTGGTTGCATCGGTGCACGCGGACACAATCCAGAAAGCGGTTGCGAGCGCGATAGCGCCGCAGATCGCCCACCTCGTCACTCGAAATCGTTCACGTCTTGTACTCATGGCGCTGCTCCCTGCAAAGGATACAACGCCGTGGTGGGCGGTCGGGTAGCGTGTCGTCTGCTGTTAGCCCGTCGGAATCCGAGTTCCGGGCGTGGTCATTCTCAGGCTGTAGACCGATGTGTTCGCGGTGAAGAACATGGTCCTGTTGTCGGGTCCGCCCCAGCCGCAGTTTGCGGGGTACTCGGGCAGTCGGATGATACCGACAAGCTCGCCGCTCGGGTCGAACACCCAGCATCCGTCAGGGCCGGTGCAGTAGACTCTGCCCGCCACGTCCACTTTCATACCGTCCGGTACGCCGTTGGTGGCGGTCTCAGACGGCATGTCGGCGAAGTGTCTGACGCCGCATACATCTCCGCTTTCGTCGATGTCGAACGCGAGGATGTACTGGCCGGGCCTCGTGTTGGCGACGTACAGGATGCTCTCGTCCGGCGAGAACGCGATGCCGTTGGGGTACTCGATGCCGGGGACGACCATGTCCACTGTGCCGTCGGGCATGATCCGGTGGACGCTGTTGAACTGCATATCGACCTGCGATGGATCGAGACGCTCCCTGCCCGGGTTGGTGAAGTACAGGCTGCCGTCCGATCTGCCCACGACGTCGTTCGGCCTATTCAGCCGCTGTCCGTTCCACGAGTCCGCGAGTACGGTGTAGGAGCCGTCCTCCTCCCGTCGGGCCACCTGCTGGTTTATCATCTCGCATACCACGAGTCTGCCCTGAGGGTCGAATGTCATGCCGTTCGACTCACCGCTATCTTCGCGGAACAGCTCAGGCTCTCCTTCCGGCTCCAACCTGAATATCCGGCTGGTGCGGATATCCACGAACAGCAGGTAGCCGTCCGGGTGCCACAGCGGTCCCTCGGTGAACTGGAACCCTGTGGCGAGTCGCTCAGGTTCAGAGGATTCTACGATCTCGGCGAGTCGGTCTGGCATGGTAGTTGCTCCTTAATCGGCGTCGGACTCGTTGCCACTACTCCTCCCGGAATATCTCGTCCCCGCGGTTTAGGCGGACGGCGATGTTGAACGTCTGGTTGACGGACCTGGGAGTCGGGTAGTGAGCGGCCAGGAACCTCGACATGGCGACCAGCACGTGCCGCGCGGAGTCGGTCCCCCTGCGGAGCTCGTACTGTTTGATTGCCGCATCGACAATCTGGAAGTGGTGGAACGTCGAGTCCTCCCGCAGCATCGCGTGGGACAGAACGGCCAGCACGCCGTCAGGGTTGTCCGACCCGGCCACATAGTCCGCTACCAATCTGGCCGATGGCTCGACCTGCTGCTGCGAGTTCATGGTATCCAGGATCTTCTGACCCAGAGCCTGCCCCGGGCTTGAACCGGGGGCCCCTGCGGCGCTCGCACCGTTGGGTTCGGGCAGCCTCTGCGCGGGCATGTTCAGAAATCTGTCCAGGTAGACGCTGATCGCTGTGTCGAAAACCGACCGTAGTAGTTCTATCGACGGCGCGCGTATGAGCGCCTGGTGAAGCGCGTTGGCGGCGGTGAGGGTGTTGTGTACTGTGTCCCAGTCCCCGAACTCGTTTGACGTGTGGAACCGTGCCATTCTCAGAAACGCGGCGTAGGCGACCGCGCTGCCTAGTTGCTCGGCTGACGCGCCGGACCGCACGGCCTCCTTGAGTGCGTGCATGGTGGCGGCAGGGTCGTCCTCCAGGATAGTTGCAACGAGTGTGTCTTCATCGTCCTGTTTTACATGTCCAGCTTTAAGTTGGTTGCCCCTTCTGGCCTCACCCTCGGCCCACAGGTCGGGCAGCGCCGCCCGCGCCTCCTGGACCAGGGATACGAGATCGATCGGGTTGCGCCAGGAGTTTAGCTCCTCGCTTCGTCGGGCGGACGCCATGCCGTGGACCAGGCTGGTCAGTATCAGGCTCGCGTGCTCCCATCCTATGTGGTCGAGGATCTCGAACGCCTTGTTGCAGAAGTCGACGACGTGACCGGCGTCTATGTATATCCTGTCGGTGGCGGCCGCGAAGATCATGGCGGCGATTTCACGCTGGGAGATTCCAAGGTCGATCGCGGTTCTCAGGCAACGCTCCGCTCCCTCATCGTCGCGTACTTCGATGAAGCCCCGGAACCACTGCTTGAACATCTCTGGTCTCGTCTCGCCAGTGGGCAGCGGATCAACGAGGAATCGCGGCGGCCTACCGGCGCACTCCGCCGCCACGTGCCTGATCCCCTGGTAGAGAGCTAGCGAACGGTCCTCCGGGTAAAGATATTCGAGCATGTTGGCCGAGCAGGTCATCATGCTCAGAGCCTGCCCCCAACCC
>DAOUHG010000252.1:0-3423 GCA_034428835.1 Dehalococcoidia bacterium | reverse complement strand
TGCAGACCGGTTCGAGCAGCGCGGGGACAACGTGTTCCTCGAGATGCAGAACTGGTTCGAGACCCGCAGCTCACGGACCGTCGGCAAGCCCGACATCATCGGGCAACAGCCGGACGGCAGCGCACGGTGTACGACGTCAAGACTGGCGAACCCAGGCCCTCGTACGAGATCCAGGTGAAATTGTACATGCTGTTGCTGCCGTGGTCGAATCACGGCCGCTGGCAGAACCTGTCCCAGATTAGTAGGCAGTACGAAGAAGGCGTCGCAGCCCAGTCGCCCACGGTCGGGAGTTGTGGGGTCCGGTCAACGCGGGCACTGACGCTTTGGCCCAGTCGCTGGCACGCGTTGTGGCCATCGATTGGTCGCGCGGAGGCGGACTCAGCCTCCCCCGTACCGGTCGCCTGTGACAGAACCTCGACAACTCTCTGTTTCGACTCAGCTGGATCGTCTTGCCCATTCGATTCGCCCCGCGTATGGTCCAGCTCATGCCCCGCTTCTTCATCCGGTTCGCCGTGAGCTTGTCTCCGTTCGATTCCATCGTTCCCAGACCTCGAGCGTCCGGCGGAGCGTTGGGGACACGGTTGCGCCAGTCCATTGCGTTGACCAGGTTGGATTCGATGTACTCTCTGTCCCGGATGGCCGTTTTGGTCTCGGCAGCCACAGCCGCACTCATCAACGCGCTAGCGAACGATTCCGATCCTGAGCGGATCGCATTGTAGATAGCCGGACCGATCTCTGCACCGTAACCTCGACCACAGGCGCGAGACAGGTGGAAGCCGTCCATCTGGAAGATAGCGTTGCCGAACTCCTCTGTGCCCCAACGTATCCAGTTGGCTCCGTCACCGCCCACCACGAACAGATTCACCCCATCCAGCGCGTACTGCCTGGCCCACTCCAGACTCGCACCCTCCCAGAATGCGATTGCGTCGTCTCCGTGCACGTACACTCTCTTGCCCACCAGTTCGTAGCGGTCTTCGGCCACGCGTCGCCACCCGCTATAGACTATGCCGCTCTTGACCTCGTAGTGCTTACGCGCCTCGCGCTGAAGGTGTATCCATACCCCATCGGCCTCGGTGTAGAGAATGTCCGCTCTGTGCTGTCCTTCGCTCATGTCCTCACCACGCTCGAACTGCGCCTCCCACCGCTCACGATCTTCATCGAGCGCATCCTGCCCAACGTCTTGCAACAGCCGATGCACTGAAGACTTCGACAGCACGCCCGCAGTCAGAGCGCTCACGACCTCGGCCACCACACGAAATGGCATCTGTGCAGCCATCTCCACTATGCTCTCGGTGATCGACGGACTCGCCTGTTGCGGAGGCTTCCATCCCAGATACTCGTCCAGCAGAAACACCGTTTCGCCATCGGTGTCTCGATACAGCCGTCGTTCGACGGTCACATCCCCGAACCGAGTCACCAGCGTCCTGCCGCGTGATCCCACCAACCGCAGACCCTTCGGCCTGTTGTGCATCAACTCGTCGTCCAGAGTCTGCAGACGACGCTCGCCCAACTCACGAGCATGGGCGCATCCCGCTCGATAAGCCTCTTGTTCCCAGTCCATGCCCGCGTCTGAATGGTCTTCGCCCAACCATTCATGTACTCTCAGTTTTGCCATCAGTCTTGACCGCTCCTGAAGTCTTGTACTCCTTCTAGGATAAGTCCAAGACTGGTGGCGCCTACTAATCTGGGACAGGTTCCCGCTGGCAGAGGTCCACTCCTGACGGCTGCGTGCTGTACGGAAACGGCGCCGAGGACCCGATATCAGCTGACGCCGTGGACGACGAGTTCAGGGAGCAGGTCGCCGCGGTGATGCGTCGGATCGTCGCCGATGAACCAGCCCGGAAGGTGCCGAGCTCGAGGGAGTGCGTGTGGTGTGTGGTCAGCTCGGCCGACTGCCCGGAGCGAGTCGAGTCGACGGACGAACAGGCCGCCGGGTAGGGGAAGGCATCGGCCGCGGCAGTGGGTGCTGTCGCCTGGGGTGAGCTGCGCCCTGATGCCGCTGGAGAGTACGCTTGGCGCCTCTCTAGTCACTTTGTCGGGCTTTCGGGTACCACACGGGATAGGCCAGCCCCGAAAAAGACGCTCTGCAGCGCCCCTGTGGTTACGGTTTCAGCGCGATCGGCCCGAAACCGGCGTTTCGGGCAGTGCCGGGACGACTCTGGCACGGATGGCAGGAGGCCGGTTCTGCGGCCGACAGCTGCGCCAGGGCGCTTCTTGGACAGCGCGTCCGACCTACCTGAGCCTGGCGGCCACGGGCCCCTCTCGACGTCCGTGAAGATGGCTCTCAATCGTGGGGTAGAATTACCGTAGGTCCCTGATCATGTACTGCGATTACATTGTGGGGAAACCACACGATCGAGCAGGCGCCTGTCCAGGCAGTTCGGGTGACCGCCATGCTGCTTGGAGACACAATTAGAACGCATGACCGGAGATACTACTAAATATCCCAGCTTGCACCCAAGCTCGACCGGGACCAGATCATCTTGCTCGGCCTCAGCGGCAGGGGCGACAAGGACAAGGACACCGTCGCCGGCGCACTCGGAGTGGAGATATAAGTATCAGGTACTGAAATGGAGGCATCTTGGCAAGCACCAACCCGCAGACTCCCAACATCATCTTCATACTCAGCGACGACCAGGGCGCATGGGCCATGGGATGCGCCGGCAACGACGAGCTGGACACGCCCAACCTCGACCGCATGGCGTCCACCGGAATCAGGTTCGAGAACTTCTTCTGCGCCTCCCCGGTCTGCTCACCGGCGCGCGCCTCCATTCTCACCGGCCAGATCCCGTCCCAGCACGGCATCCAGGACTTTCTCAGAAAGGGCGACTCCACGCACCTGCCGGAGGACGGTGTGGAGATCGAGTACATGCGCGGACGCAGGTCCTATATCGAGATTCTCGCCGAAAACGGCTACTCCTGCGGGCTGAGCGGGAAGTGGCACCTGGGACGCTCCGCGCTCCCCCAGCTTGGATTCGACTACTGGAACGTCCACGCTTCAGGCGGCGGCAACTACTATCGCGCCCCCATGATCGAAGACGGCTCCTTCTACCAGCCCGACGGCTACGTCACCGACGTGATCACCGACCACGCCCTCGAGTTCCTCGACGCTCAGTCGGACTCCGACGGGCCGTTCTCGCTGAATGTCCACTACACCGCGCCGCACGCGCCGTGGGGTAGGGAGCATCATCCTGCCGACGTCTTCAACAGGTATCACGACGACTGCGCGTTCGACTCCGTCCCGGACGAGGCGATTCACCGCAGCCAGGCGGTCTTCTCAGAGCCGGACGCCGCGACCCTCGGCGACACTCCAGAGAACCGCAGGCTGGCCCTCAGCGGCTACTTCGCCGCGATCACCGAGATGGACAGGAACATCGGTCGCCTGCTCGACTGGCTGGAGGAGAACGGACTCAGGGAGAACAC
>DAOUHG010000251.1:0-17506 GCA_034428835.1 Dehalococcoidia bacterium | reverse complement strand
GGGCCAGCGGGCTTCTGTGACCCGACCTATTGGAGAATTGCCGGACTCGGATCTGTAAGCGTCGGTCTAGCCTATGCCTGCGGTTCAGCCTCTATGAGCGTCTTTAGCACCGGGATCACGTCTGAGGCCACCCGAAGGCACTCCTCGACATGCGGGAAACCGGACAGGATGAACTCGTCGATTCCTAGTTGCCAGTAGCCGAGCAGCTCCCTTGCGACCTGCTCCGGGTCGCCAACAATGGCCGTCCCACAATTGACACGCACGGTGGAAATGCCGTTCCAAAGGTGATCACCGACCCGGTGGTCTTCAACTATCCTCGCCTGCGCCCGCTGCCCGACCATGGCGGTACCAGAGAACGCCGCGTTCCGCTGCTCTTTTACTACAGACGCCGCTTCGGATAGCAGGTCTTCGGCAGCGTCCCACGCTTCAGCCTCGGTATCTCGAACTACCAGGTGGGTGCGCAGCCCGAAGCTCCCTTTACGTCCCGCATCCGCGAACTTGGCTCTTGCGCGGTCGAAGAACGGTCCCAGAACGTCCTGCGGCAGGATCCAGGCGAGATAGACGTCGGACTGTCGTCCGGCCAAACCCAACGCGGCATCTGATGCACCACCCAAATAAAACTTCGGACCGTCTCCAATCGGACCGGGTGAGCAGAGCGCACCATTCAGTCTGACGTGGTCTCCATTGAAGCTCTTGGGGTCTGGAGACTCCCATAACGTGCGACAGGCAGCGATGAACTCCTCTGCGCGTGCGTAACGGTGTTCGTGATCGCTATCCTCGCCCAGCCGCTCGAAGTCGCCCTGGATGCCTCCCGGTACGATGTTGATGTCTATGCGGCCTCCGCTGATCTGGTCGAGCGTCGCCGCCATCTGCGCGAACAGGCCCGGCGAGATGAAGCCAGGACGAAGCGCAATCAGGAACCGGATTCTGCTCGTGACCGCAGCCAGCGCTGTTGCCATCGTCCAGGTCTCCGCAAGCGGCTCTCCCTGGTCGAACAGGCCGTTGGCGAACCTGGTGGGTATCAGTAGCGAGTAGAACCCCTCGTCCTCAGCAGTCTGAACGACATCGCGGAGGTACTCGAATGTGGGCGGACGTTCAGCCTGGACCGTTCCTATGTGAGCGCCGTCGCCATCTATCGGAATGAACCAGGAAAACTTGGCTTCAGGACGTGTCTCAGTCACTCCTCGCTCCTCACTGTTCTATTTCCATACGCGCCCGAACCGCTGCACCAGGTTCCAGTCGAGTTCGGCCCCAAGCCCGGGCGACGACGTTAAGTATAGGTGTCCGCCTTCTACGTGTTCTCGTGGTACAAGCAGATCTGCTCGCCAGTCGGCCTCGTACACTGCGTGCTCGAGGGGCATCGAGGTCGGGACGGCCGCCGTCGCGTGTCCGCTCGCAAGCAGCGAGATTGGCCCCGATGGGCAGTGCATTGAGAAACCCTTGCCCCTCGACCCTGTCGAGCGACCGATGGTCACTGCCTCGACCGCTCCTCCACAGTGCTTGATATCTGGCATGACGACCGAAACCGCCTCGGTATCTAGCAGCCCATCGAAGAATTCGACGCCGTAGCCGGACTCTCCTCCGGCGACGGGCATCGGCGCCCACCGCGCGATGGCGGCGAGATCCTCGGGGTCGGACGTCGGCTGCACCGGCTCTTCGAACCAACCCACGTTGAGTTTGGCAAGCTCCTCGACTATGAGCGGCGCTGTGTCTCGCTCGAATCGACTGTGGCAGTCCACCAGCACGGTCGCATCAGAGCCGACGGCAGCGCGGACCGCATGTGCCCTGGCGAGGCCCGTTTCGGCTTGGTTCAATATACGGTCGGGAGACGAGGGCGGTCTGACCTCGTCGAACGGCGCACACTTGAACACGCTAAATCCAGCGGCTGCGGCTCGCTCGGCCACTCGACCGAAGTCAGCGGGAGTCCGGCCGGTGGCGAACAGCGACCGGTTGATGTTCGCGTAGAGTGGGACCCTGTCGGTTGGCCTGGCCCCGAGGTGCTCGGATAAGTTGACTCCCGATTGCATGGCGCACAGCTGCGCTACGGCAGTCCTCAGCCCGCTTACTGCTGTTGCCGACGTCGAGTTCTTTCTCAACTCGTCGGGTGTCAGGTCAAGGAGAGCCTCGACCTCAGATTCGCCCGTTACGACCTCATCGTCAAGTACAGACACCATCCCAGACAGCGCTTCTGCGACCTGCCGTGATCCTATCTCCACGGTGGTCGAATTGCCCTCGCCGTCCAACAGCACCGCGAACACCCAGGTTGTATTGGGTGTCACTGTGACCGATGCGAACGTGTCGAGAATGAGTTTCACTGTTGCTTCCAGCAGCTACCCTTTCTGGACCTCAGCAAGAAGCCTCAGAGTCCGCTCCTCGGTGGCGGCAGGGTCATCCCCAGCTGGGATGGGCGTGGCCAGCAGCTCGGATGCTCCCCAGTCAAAGACTGTCTGAATACGTTCGGCGACCGTTGCCTCGTCTCCGGCGATCAGCACCTCATCCAGCATTTCGTTGGTCCAGCCGGACTCGGGCGTGTCCGCGAAGCCTGCCTCGGCGAACATGTTCGCGTAGAACGGGTTGGCCGGGAAGTATCCCAGCCGGGTTCGCACGCCGTCTCGCGCCGAATCCAGATCGTCTGTTACACACACCGGCGCATGGGCGATCAGCGGCGGCACGTCCCGACCTGCGGACTCGGCCCCGCGCGTCATGGCGGGTACGGCGGTATCTCTCAGGTAGAAGTGCGGGCATACCCAGCTAATCGCCCCGTCGGACAGTTCGCCACACGTCTCGAACGCTCCCGGACGCAGAGCCGAAGCCATGATGGGGACTTCGATAGGGTTCGCGATAGAGGAATTCGCAGAGTACCAGCGTCCCTCGAACTCGACCGCGCCAGTGTGCATGAGGGAGCGCAGAATCTGGAGATACTCTCTAAGGTGGCCTATGGGCGCTCGGAAGTCCACCCCGAAGGTGCTGATCATCCCCGCTCTGTGGCTGGGTCCGACTCCAAGCCTGAACCTTCCAGGCGCCAGGCTGTCGATCACCTGCACCTGCTGGACAAGCGTGACCGGGTGGCGCGACCACGTCTGCACGATGGACGTGCCGAGTTTGATCTCGTCTGTAACAGCGGCTGCTGCTGCCAGGACAGTCACCGCCTCCCCACCGCCTCCGCTCGACGTGAGCCAGGCACACCCAATTCCCAGTTCGTCCAAGTGTACGATCCTGTCGATTGCCGCCTGTGCGTTCGACGCGGTTACCGAGACTCCAATGACGTTCTGATCGTTCATTCGTATCCCCCAATCGTCTCCGCTGTTTGAGTCGGGCGAGCCGAGTATATCACGCCGCTGACACTGGAACTGTCACATGATAAACTTGGCGCATGAGTAGTTTAATCGAACACGAATCACCCAATCTGAAGCTGCCGATCATGATAGTAGCGTTCGCCGGCTGGCCTGACGCTGCCGAGGCCGCTACCAGGGCCATCCGCTATCTGGTCCGCAAGCTGCCGGCGAAGAAGTTCGCTGAGATCGACCCCGAAGAGTTCTACGACTTCACCGTTACGCGTCCGCATACGAGGATCGACCGTCGGGGCAGGCGCGTCATCCGCTGGCCCAGGAACGACTTCTACTACTATGAAGACGAGGACGAAAGTCGCAATCTGCTTCTGTTCATTGGTACCGAGCCAAACCTGCGCTGGCGTGCCTACTCCAGGATAATCACCGAGATTGCTGTGAGGAGTGAAGTCGACGTGGTGATCTCGCTCGGAGCTCTTCTGGACGCTGTCCCGCACACGCGGGAGCCTCGCGTTACCGGCCGCGCCAGCTCGACTACTCTGACCGGCAAGGTCAAGTGGCTGGGCATCCAGAACTCAGGATACCAGGGCCCCACAGGCATACATACCGCGTTCACGGACGCGTGCAGCAACAACGGCCTCGACCACGCGAGTATCTGGGGACACAGCCCGCACTACGTCGAGACTTCTCCCAATCCTCGGGTCAGCCTGGCACTGCTGGAGAAGCTCCGTAGCTTGGTGGACTTCGACGTAGACCTGAAGGAGCTCGATCTGGCGGGCGAGGCGTTCGAGGAGGACGTCACCAAGGCCATAGCCAAGCGATCGGACGTCAGCTCATATGTGGAGAAGCTAGAGCGCCGCTACGACGCATCTCACCGCCCAGACGACGACGAGATCCCCGACGCAGACGACATGGTTCGTGAACTGGAACAGTTCCTACGCAGCCAGAGTCGCCCCTCTGACCAGCAGAGCGATACCTGATATGGCGGTCCCTCAGCCCACGGACTCGCACATATCGGTCAACGGCAATTCGTTCCACTATCGCAACTGGGGCGGTGAAGGTCAGGCCGTTGTGCTCGTACATGGGCTCGCCTCTAACTGCCGGATCTGGGATCTGGTCGCGCCTATACTGAGTCAACAGTTCAGGGTAGTGGCAATCGACCAGCGGGGCCACGGCGAGACCTTCAAGCCCGAAACTGGGTACGACTTCGACACCGTGGTTTCCGACCTCCATACGTTTATGGATGCCCTGGATATCTCCAGCCCCATCATAGTCGGCCACTCATGGGGGGCGGATGTGGCGTTGGAGTACGCGGTCGCCCATCCGGGACTCGCGCGCGGACTGTGCTTTATAGATGGCGGCTCCATAGAGATCTCGGGGAGACCCAACTGGACTCTCGAAGACGCCAGGCGCGAAATGGCGCCACCCATGTGGACTGGCGTGACGCTGCAGGCATTCAGGGAACGCCTGCGAACTCGCTGGCTCACGGTCGATAGTCCCGAAATCGAGCAGGTCGTGCTCGCGAACTTCGACGTTAACGACGACGGCACCATCGCGTCCAGGCTCAGTCGAGACAACCACCTGAGAATCATCGACGCGCTATGGGACCACAAGCCGTCCGAGCTGTATTGTAGGGTCGATTGCCCGGTGCTTCTAATGCCGGCGCGACAGAAGGGAGATACGTCCCCGCAGGCGCGCAGGTGGCGACGTGAGGAGTCGACCGCTAGGGCCGAGTCCCTCCTTCCCGCCGCCAAGACGGTGTGGATGGAGGACAGCATCCACGACGTTCCTCTCCAGCGTCCCGCACTGGTCGCTTCCGCCATCGCCGACCACATCACGGGCGGCTTCTTCGGGTGACCGCTACTTAGCATGTCCCTCGAACGAGGCGAGCGTCCGGCTGACTCCGACCAGGATAACGGAGTCACCAGGCAGGCAGGTCTGTTCCTTGTCGGGGTAAATGATGATTTCCCCTGCGCGCTTGATCGCCAGCACGTGGACGTCGATCGGCGAGCAGGTCTGTCCAATCGGGCCAGCGCTTAGCGGAGAGCTTTCAGTGACCATTACCTCGGTGAGACGTTGGCTGTCGGCGTTGGAAGACATCAGCACGTTGTCCAGAAAGTCCACCGCAAGAGGGCGTGTCACCGACATCGCCATGCGCAGTCCGCCTATCTGGTGCGGCGATATGACGTGGTCGGCTCCGGCCCGCTCCAGGTTCTTTACGCTTTCGGGCCTCGAAGCCCTGGCGACTATCTCAATGTCGGGGTTGAGTCCGCGCGCTGAGAGTGTTACGAACACGTTGTCCTGGTCGTTGCCAAGCGCGGCAACTAGTCCTTTCGCCCTATCTATACGCGCCGACTTGAGAGTCTCATCGTCGATCGCGCTACCCTGAATATAGGGGATGCCCAGCTCGCTCGCTCGCGCCAGAGCGTCAGTGTCTGAATCGACAACCGCCACCGTCACCGACTCGTGAATGAACTCCTCGGCCACTGCCTGACCGACTCTCCCAAAGCCGCACACAATGAAGTGGTCTTTGAGTCTTGAAAGTCGCGTGCTCATCCTGTTCCTCCGTAGAAAGCTGCGCACGAACTCCTCCTCCACAACGTAATGCACCACCGCCGTGAGCGTGTACAGCATGGTGGCGACGCCGCCGAGCATCAGGAACGTGGTGAAGATGCGTCCCTGGGTCGATAGTGGTCGCACCTCGTTGTATCCAACAGTCGTAAACGTGAGGATCGTCATGTACAGCGATTCGAGAAACGACCAGCCCTCGATGCCCATGTAGCCGAAGATGCCGGTGACGACGAACGATCCCAGCGCCAGCACAATCAACCCGAATCTGGCGGTCAGCCTCATGGAGCCCGCCCTACGGCGTGTCCGCCTGTGTGAGCGCGGTCAGACGCGTATTGAGCACCCTCAGCCGCTGCCTGTAATCGGACTCGGTGAGTGAGCCGGCCTCGTAGCTCGCGGTCAGATCCTCGATCATCATGCGTATCACGGCGCGTTCGTCGTCGTCGTATGTGATGTCCTCGCGCAATATATCGGACGCCCTCGACTGCCAAGCTCGATCGGTCTTCCAGACTGCCCCGTATATCAACAGTCCCACCATGAGCGCGATCAGGGCTGCTGGCGCGGCGTATTCAAACTTGACGTCAGGCAGACTGTCGCCGACACGCTGTCGGGCTGACGCCATTGGCAAGCCCTCGAGGTCTATCGACACCGAAGCTCCGCGCGTCAGACCTTCTGATTCCACAACTTGGTACTGTCGCTCCCCGATGGTGACTGGACTTGGCGGGCCAAGCGACGCGCTGGTGATCGAAACGACCTCCTCGGGAGCAAGTATTCGCACCTTGTCGGCCCCGTATCTGTAGGACTTTTCCAGCGTGAATCTGGACGCCTCGTATGGGAAGCGGTACGAGAACATCACCTCGTGCTCTCCTGGAGGGATGCTCGCCAGCAGTGCGAAACCCCTGTCCACCTGGACGTAGTCCGCTCCGATCAGCGCCGTGTCCAACACCAAGTCGGTCGCGCCGGGAGGCAGTCCGAATCTGAGCAGTTCCATGACCCCCTCGCCCGGAACGTAAGTCTTGTCTGAGCGGTTCGCGAGCCTGATGATCTCCAGCGCGGCGAGCGTCTGGTCCGAGTCGTCGGCGTCGGCCAGTAGCAGCGACGCTGAAGTTGCGGAGACGACCCCATCGTCAGAGGTGCCATCGTAAACGGTGAGAACAACCGGCTCAGGGGAGCCGTTTGCCAGATCGAGATCGGTGCCGTAGATAGCGTCTTGATACCGGACTGAGACCCCATACGAGACAGCAGAGTTGTACTCGAAGTCTGCGAAGCTGAACGCGCCAGTGCCGTCAGTCGTGGTGGTGAGGTCGTCGAAACCCATCGACGTGACGCGGTGCAGAGTAACCGTCTGATCCGACACGCTCTCTCCATCGAGAGTGGCGTTTCGTACCATGCCTTCGACCGTGCGAAATTGGGTCTGGGCGTGTACGACCCCGCCGGTCGCAGCGAGCGCCAGCAAAAGAGACACTGCGAATGCGCAAAGCATGTCCCGTACTCCGACACGGGGTCTGATTGCCACGCTCTCTGTTGAACCTCCCGGCGCGATGCTCCGTTTGCGAGTGTAGCAACCGCTTTCCCGACCGGTCAACGCGAGCGTTCGTTACAATTGCAGACAAAGTAAACAGGGAGGGTTGCGTTATGGCTGACTACTTGGATGAGCTTGCCCGGTTCGCTGTCGAGACCACGTTTGAGGACCTGTCGAGCGATGCGATTTACGCCGCTCGCAACGTGACCCTGGACACACTCGGAGCGATCACCGCCGGAATGGAGGAGCCTGAGAACGCTCGGTTGGCATCGTGGGCCGCCGACAATATGCTGCCGCCAACAGCCGGAATCCTGGCCACCGCGTACCGTGCCAGTCCTATGGCGGCGGCACTGGTGAACTCCACGGCCGGGGTCGCCCTTGAGATGGACGAGGGCAACCGCTTCGGCGGCGGACATCCCGCTATTCACGTTCTGCCCGGACTGCTGGCCGTTGCCGAGCAGGTCGGGGCGTCCGGCAGCGAGTTCATCACCGCGCTTATTGTTGGATACGAGATCACGTCCAGGTTAGGTGGCGCGACCGTGCCGCGCGATAACGTCCACTCGCACGGCCACTGGGGTACTCCTGGCACTGCTGCGGCGATCGCCAGGCTCAGAGGGTGGTCCGCCGAGGACGTCAGAGGCGTGATCAACCTTGCGGCGAGCATGAGCCCGGCCAATACGTGGACCAACGCCTTCGAGGGAGCGACGGTGCGAAACCTGTATCCGGGGCGATCCTCGATGCAGGGCGTACTCGCGATCGACCTCTATCAGTGCGGATTCACCGCGCTCGACGATGCGCCGTCGGACGTGTACGGGAGTATTCTGGGGGAGTCTTTTGATCAAGAATCGGCGGTCGCGGGACTCGGCGGCGAGTACCGGATTCAGCAGAACTACTTCAAGCTGCACGCCTGCTGCCGGTACAACCACGCGACGCTGGACGCTGTTGTGGATGCGATGTCCGACGCCAGCATCACCCCTGACGAGGTGGAGTCCGTCACGGTCGACGTTCCGTGGATGCTCGATGGGATGCTGGGGGGATACCCTCAAAACATGCTGGCTGCCAAGTTCAATATCCCCTACGCGGTGGCTGCTGCCCTCGTGACCGGCCGGACAGACATAACGGTCTTCAGGCCGGAGGTCATAGCCAGCCCCCCATTGCGAGCAGCCTTCGACCGCGTCAGTGTGAGGGTGGGGAACGTGTCACGTCAGCAGGCGGTGACGAGTCCGGGCGCGAGTGTCGAGATCCGCACCCGGCGCGGAGACACGCTGACCGGAGCCGTGACGACGATCAGAGGTGACTACGCCAATCCCATCACACGCGCCGACCTGGTGGACAAGTTCACATACCTTGTGGAGCCTGTATTCGGGACGAATCGAACACAGCGCGCGATAGAGCGCATAGACACCCTCGACCGTGCCGAAGACATGCGTGCCGTGGTGGAAGCGTTCCAGCATTCCAGTTTACAATCCCACTGAATTCACACAGGCAGGACGGACCGATGCTCGACTATTATAACGTCATGGACATGCTTGGAGACGAAGAGAAGCAGGTCCAGGCTACCGCTCGCCAATTCCTCGACTCCGAGGCTGCGCCGGACATCGCTGAATACTGGGAGCGCGGCGAGTTTCCCAAGCACCTGATACCGAAGATCGGTGAGATGGGCTACTTCGGCGCGAACCTACCGTCTGAATATGGCGCGGCCGGCGTGAACAACGTCTCCTACGGGCTGATAATGTACGAGCTGGAACGAATCGACTCCGGCCTTCGCAGCTTCGCGAGCGTCCAGGGCGCCTTGGTAATGTACCCCATCCATGCGTACGGGTCTGAGGAGCAGCGCCGGGAGTACCTTCCGAAGTTGGCTGCGGGCGAGATGGTCGGCTGCTTCGGACTCACAGAGCACGAGGGCGGGTCCGACCCCGGAGCGATGCAGACAACTGCCAGAAAGGACGGCGAGAGCTATGTCCTGAACGGCTCAAAGATGTGGATAACCAACGGCAACATCGCCGACATTGCATTGGTATGGGCCGCAGACGACGACGGAGTAGTTCGCGGATTCCTGGTCCCGACCGACACTCCAGGCTTCATCGCGAACAAGATCGAACACAAGATGAGTATGCGCGCATCTGTCACAAGCGAACTCGTCATGGACGAGTGCCGCGTACCAACGTCAGCCGTGCTCCCTGAAGTCAGAGGCCTGCGAGGTCCGCTATCGTGTCTGACCCAGGCGCGGTACGGCATCGCCTGGGGCGTGCTGGGCGCGACCGAAGCCGTGTACCAGGACGCGCTGGACTTCTCCCTGTCACGCGAGACGTTCGGGCAGCCGATAGCGTCGCGTCAGCTTGTTCAGGACAAGCTCGTGAACATGGTGACCGATCACACTCGCGGCCTGCTGCTGTCGTGGCGGCTGGCGGTGCTGAAAGACCAGGGCAAGATGGGCTTTACCCAGGTGTCCCTCGCCAAGCGGGAGAACGTGCGGTGTGCGCTCAATGCGGCCCGTAGTGCGAGGGAGATTCTCGGTGGGTCGGGCATCGTGCTCGAACACCCGTCGATCAGGCACATGCTCAATCTGGAGACTGTGGACACTTACGAGGGCACCCACGACATTCACACGCTCATCCTGGGACGGGACTTGACGGGCCACAACGCCCTCGGATAGCTACCCGGCCACTGTCAGGTGCGCCTCTCCCAGCCCTTCGATTGAGATAGCCGCGGCGTCGCCAGCGTCCAGCATGTAGGGCGGTGCGAAGCTGCCGGTCAGGATCGTGTCGCCGGCTCTGAGACTCTTGCCCAGCCCGGCCAGGTTGTTCGCGAGCCATGCGACCGGTTCGAGCGGGTGGCCCATGATGTCCGTGCCGACACCCTCTCCGATCACCTCGCCGTTAACGATCATCTTTCCTTGAGACGCAGCCAGATCGATAGATCGCCAGTCCGTAACGGGCTCCGCCAGGACCGCTCCACCATTGTTGATGTTGGTCACGATGGCGCGCAGCGCAGGGTTCCGACCTTCTCCAGCCGCGCCCTCGCGTCCGTCCACTAGCTCGAACGAGGCCGCCAGCCACTCGATCGCGCCCAGAACGGTCTCGAGAGTGTACGGCGCGCCGGACGATGGAAGATCGGCTCCGATCCTGACAGCCACCTCGCACTCGATGCCTAGCCGAAAGTAGTCGCTCCTGTTGAGCGTAACGGGTGAGTCGTGTACGCTTCTGGCCAGTATAAGCCCGGAGCACGGGCCATCTATGCCGGAGCGCTCGCGCATCACGGCGTTCGTGTACGCGATCTTGTAGCCCCAGACCTCGGTCTCTCTCGACTCCGCGACACGCCCGAGAAACACTTCCTGTATCGCATACGCCTCTCGTTCATCGGACGGGGCGAAGGGCTGCGTCATCACGTCTAACGGCCTGTGGGCGAGGAACTCCGCGGCAAGATAGTCTCCTGCCTGCTGGACGGTCTCTGTATTGGTCATGTGAATCGCCTTTCTGTTGACGTCCTGAAGCTCCAGGTGGCCCGCTCAGAACTCGTTTCGCACCTCTGCCGGCTGTCCCGACCTGAGTGAGTCCCAAGCCGACAGACAGGTCGATACAACCCTCGCCCCCTCACGCGCGCCAACCCAGGGAGTGGCGCCGTTCAGTACACAGTCCGCCATGTGCTGGAGCATTACAATCATCTCGCCGCTGTGTCCACGCTGCGATGGGAATTCCATAGAAGTATCGCGTTGCGGAAGCCACTCATCGGCGTCGAGCCGTGCCTTGCCGTCCAGGATGGTGCCCTTGGTGCCGTAAACTGTCAGGCTGTTCATGGGAACGTCAGTCGGGTGAATCACACCGAGCAAGTTGGCGACTCGTCCGATCTTGCCGGAGGCGAACTTCACGTTGATTACAAACGTGTCCTCCTGTGGATAGTCTTCCGACACTCCACTCCGCAGGCCGTAACAGTGTACTTCAGCAATGTCTCCCATGAACCAGCGCAGTAGGTCGATCGGATGACAGGCCCCGCCCAGGATCAGGTCCTGCGGCATCTGCACACGCCACGGAGTCTGCTCATAGACAGGTCGGAGGTCGTGTACGTAGTGCGCCTCGGCCATGAACAGGTCACCGATAGTGCCGTCGTCACACATCCGCTTGGCGTTCATATAGTCGAATCGCCCCCGCATCGTCTGCGTCACCAACAGGGTAAGCCCGGATCTATCTACCGCCTCCACAACCTGCTCGGCCTCTTCCATTGAATAGACCATGGACTTGGTTACCATGATGTGCTTGCCGGCATCGAGCGCAGCGAGTATCTGCTCTGCGTGCAGAGGGCCGGGCGTATAGATTCCGACGATGTCCACGTCCGGCATCGAGACGAGCTCGTCGAAGTCAGTCGTTGCATCGCTGATTGCGTACTCTCTGGAGACGCGGTCGAGACGGTCCTGGTCCGTGTCGCAGATGGCGGTAACATTGATGGGGACATGTGAAGCGTTGGCTCCCAGCACGGTCGATCCGTGCCCTAGTCCCGCGAGTCCGAGCCTCAACTCCTTCATCTATTGCCCTCCAACTGCTCCATGACTCTTTGCCAACGCCCTGGCATATCCTGTCTGGTCATCTGCGGCTCGAACCCCATGGACAGGTACAGCCCAATCGCAGGCAGCCGCCAGTCGTCGGTGTACAGGATCACGTTAGAGTACCCTCTGTCGACAAGGTATTTGACGACCCCGGTGCAAGCAGCGCGCCCGAGACCCAGTCCGCGCACGTCCGGATGACTGGTGACAAAGTCCACACGACCAGTACAGCCTGTTCCCACCTCAACTGAGGCGAAAGTCGCCGCGACTATCTTGTCGCCCATGGTCGCGACCACGGATCCCTCTTTCCGCTCCGGCCCGGTTATGAACTCATCCAGGCGTGAGCGGTCCCAGTTGCTGCCGTATTCTCCCATATTCAATAGCTCCAGCCATGAGTCTTCATCGCCGGGAAGGTATCCGCGCAGCTCGTAGCCGTCAGGAACTTTGTACTCGGGCATATCCTCGGCTCGGCTGGCCGAGATCGTCATAGATAGCTGCATCGGCAGAAACTCAGCGCTCATCCCAGTACCCGTCGTCCTGGGCCAGTGTGCCGCTCGCCGATCGTCTGACAACCAGTGCGCGTTTGTTACCCATTAGGTCTTTATGGCTGGTCACCTCGATACCATGACCCATTGTTTCCACCGCCAGTTTCTCTGCTCTGTCCATCTGCTCGGGCATCAGCTCGACTATCAACACTCCGCCAGTTGCCAATTTGCCACTGGTCTGTGCGAAGAGCCGCCGAAGTGGGTCCAACCCGTCGATACCGCCGTCGAGCGCGATTCGAGGCTCTTGCCGGACTTCAACCGCGAGGCCCTCTATCTCATCGCTCGGAATGTAGGGCGGATTCGATACGATGACGTCAATCGGCCCCTGGATGGGCGAGAGCATATCTCCGTGGATGAATTCGACCCTATCCGACAGCCCCAGGTTGATTGCGTTCCGTCTCGCAACGTCGAGCGCGTCTTGGGAGATGTCGGTCGCGACCAAGTTGGCTGTCCTGGCATGAGTCGCGATCGCTAACGCCAGTCCGCCGGAGCCTGTACCAACATCGACGACCATGGGCTGGTAGGGGCAAGTTTGAAACCTGCCCCTACGCGCTTTTCTGTAAAACTCAAGCACGATGTCGACCAGCAGTTCGGTCTCCTGTCTTGGAATCAGGACGTCGTCTGTGACATGCAGATCAAGCCCGTAAAACTCGCGGTGTCCGATGATGTACGCCAACGGTTCGCCCGAGAGCCTCCGTGTCAGCAGTGATTGCAGTTGGAGGGACTGGCTATCGGTGAGGCCGAGGTCACTGCCGTAAACCAGTGTGAGAAACTCGCTTCTGTCTATGCCCAGCACATGTCTGAGCAGCACTTCGGCTTCGACACGGAACTCCAAAACTCCGCCATCGCGTAGGACTGATCTAACGGCAATGAGACTCTGCCGCAAAGTCGCCGAATTCACATCAGTGCGCGAGAGGCCTCTCGCTGTTTTCTGGCTGGACAGGAGACCGAGGTCAGATACGTCCGTCCGTCCACTCACCGACCGATGGCCTGAGCCAGCTTTCGTGTCTGCTCCTCCTGGAGGAGCGCGTCTATGATCTCGTCTATCTCTCCGTCGAGGGCCTGTGCCAAGCTGTGAATGGTGAGGCCAATACGGTGATCGGTGATCCTACTCTGCGGGAAGTTGTACGTCCTGACGCGCTCGGAGCGGTCGCCGCTGCCCACCTGCGATCGACGAGCATCCGAACGCTCGCGATGCTGGCGTTCCTCTTCCCGCGCATAGATGCGGGACCGCAGCACAGACATCGCCTTCTCTTTGTTCTTGAACTGGCTGCGCTCGTCCTGGCAGATTGCGACGATGCCTGTCGGCTTGTGAGTTATGCGGATGGCGGTGGCGACTTTCTGCACGTTCTGACCGCCGTGTCCTGACGAGTGGAAAACATCAATCTGTAGATCGTCAGTATTGATCTGGACATCCACTTCTTCAGCCTCAGGCAGTACCGCGACAGTCGCCGCCGAAGTGTGGATGCGGCCGCTGGACTCCGTCACCGGCACGCGCTGGACCCGGTGGACGCCGCTCTCGTGCTTGAGGCGGGAGTATGCGCCCTTGCCCTTGACCTCGAAGACTATCTCCTTGAACGCGCCGATGCCCGTCTCATTAAGGTCGATCACCTCGGTGTTCCACTTCTGCCGCTGGGCGTACCTGGTGTACATCCGGTAGAGATCTGCGGCGAACAGGCCAGCCTCGTCACCCCCGGTGCCGGCCCGCACTTCGACAATCACGTTTTTCTCATCGTTGGGGTCTTTGGGAACAAGGGCCAGCTTGAGACCCAGCTCCGTCTTCTCTTTGCGAGGTTCAAGATCAGCGATCTCTTCACGGGCAAGCTCGACTATCTCCTCGTCGCTCTCGTCCCGTAGAAGCGCCCTGAGACTCTCAATCTCAGACACAATGGATCGAAGCTGACGTGACAGTTCCACTACCTGCCTTAGTTGAGCCTGCTCCCGGGCAAGCTGCTCGACACGAATATAGTCCACCGCCACCTCAGGATCTGACATGAGCCGGTTGATCTCATCGTAGCGATCTTCGATTGTTTGCATTCTCTCAAGCATGGCTGTTCGCTCAGAATAGTACAGTAGGATGTAGTAAACTGCCAAACGATCATCATCAACACAGGGAGAAATGGAAAATGCCGAAGCGAATAAACCGGGCCATTGAACTGCTGGAGCAGGATCAGCCCATCTACTATACGGGCGGTCACACCGGCGCCAATCTCAGCTTCGAGGGCGGCAAGGAGATGGTCCATACCTATGCCGACTACATCAACGTGGGCATGGAGCACGGGTCGTTCGACATGCCGGGCCTCGAGCAGTTCATGAACGGCCTGGTCGCCGGCGGACCGACCAACAGCGGCCACCGCACTCCGACCGTCGTTGTGGAGGTCCCGGTTGACGGAGCCAGCGGCGACGTTGTCAGGGCCAACGCCTGGCAGTTCAGACAGATTCTCGCACGCGGCGTGCACGGCATCCTGATGTGCCATGCTGAGACACCGGATGCCGTAAAGGCCTTCGTAGAGTCCTGCCGCTACCCGTTCCAGAAGATCGGCGTAGGCAAGGGTCTGGACGTCGGTCGGCGCGGGTCCGCGGGGCAAGCATCGGCGGCTCCGATCTGGGGCGTGGAGATAGACGAGTATCTGGACAAGGCCGATCCATGGCCGCTCAACTCCGACGGCGAATTGGTGCTCGGCCTGAAAATCGAGAACACGCGAGCCCTCCTCAACGTTGAAGTTACCACCCGTGTGCCGGGGATCACGTTTGCTGAGTGGGGGCCTGGGGACATGAGCATGTCTATGGGCTACAAGAACGCTCCCGGCGAACCGTGGCCGGATGAGCTGTGGGAGGCCAGAGAGCGAGTCCGAAAAGCCTGCGCCTCGGCGGGTATCGCATTCCTGGAGGGCGCGACGCCGGACACCATAGGACAGAAGATCGACGAGGGCGTCAGAGTGGTGTCCTCCGGTGGTACGCTCGGAGAAGCTACGGCCAAAGCCGGTCGAGCCCACTCGGGGCGTACCATGCCGGTATAGGAGCGACGGGGACTTTACCCGCCGCCTCGTGCACTCGCGCGGCTTCCAGACCGGATTTGACTACTCGACGTGTGGAGCGTACTCGGTCCCTATGTGGCCCGCTGAGACCAGTTCGTCATACTCCTCGTCTGAGAGCTTGAGAAGCTTCTTATAGACGTACTCGTTGTCCTGTCCCAGGGTGACAGGGCCCCGTCGTATTCGGACGTCGCTGCCTGACATCTTGAATGGCGCCCTCGGGTAGAGATGAGTGCCCAGGTCGTCTTGGGTCGCCTTCTCGAACATCGCCCGCGCAAGTAGATGAGGGTCTTCAAACGCGTCGCGCTGGTTCAAAACAGCTCCGGCGGCGACGCCGTGCGATTGCAGCAGGCCCATGACCTCTCTGTGCCCGTGCCCGCAAGTCCAGTCGCTGATCATCCTGTCGAGGTCATCGTGGTGTTCGCGTCTGGACACGTGTGTGGCGAACTCCCCGCGTCCGGCCCACTCCGGATTGCCGATTGCCTCGCAGAATAGCTCCCAGTCTCGATCGTCGAAGATGGTGATGGCCACCCACTGGTCCTCGCCGCTGCAATGATAGACTCCCTGCAGAGCCGTAGGGTGCCTGTTGCCGATGGTCGATTGACTGCGACCATTCATCGAGTAGTCCATGAACGCCTGTCCCAGGTATGGAGCTGCATTCTCGGCCTGGGACAACTCCACGAGCTGGCCTTCCCCTGTCTGTCTCCAGTGATTGAGAGCGCATAGAATGGCAAACGCCCCTCCGACTCCCGCGGCGGCGTCAGCCATATAGACCTGTGTGTTCGCTGTGGGCTCGAGATCAGTGTATCCACGCAGAAGGCTGTGTCCAATCACACCTTCTATGTGTATGCCGAGGGACCTATGGTTCTGATATGGACCCGCGTTCCCGTAGGCCGGCATCCGCAGCATGATGAATTCGGGGTTGATCTCCTTCAGTTCTTCATAAGAAATGCCGAGCTTCGTCATGGTCTCGGTGGGGTTGTTTTCTACCAGAACGTTGCTGATGGCGACTAGCCGGTTGAATATCTCTTTGCCTTCCGGCCTCAGCAGGTCGACTGTCATGCTGAGCTTGTTGCGTGCGTGTGCGTTGAAGAGTGGATAGCGATTCCACGGTCGATCGGCGGGGTCGCGGTCCGGCATACCCCCTATGAATGAGGGCAGTCGCTCGACTACCTCCTTCGATGGTCGGGCGATAGTCCCGCGGGTGGATGGGCCAAACACCTGGATTGACTCGACTCGAATAACCTCGGCGCCTAGGTCCGCGAGCAGTGTAGTGCAGTACGGTCCAGCCCACACGACAGTCATGTCCATTACTCGAACGCCCTGTAGCGGCAGGTTCATATGACCTTGTCTCTTCTCAGCGATTCGACCTCGGCCCCACTCATTCCGAGTTCTGTCAGGACCTCTTCAGTGTGCTGTCCCAGAAGAGGCGCAGGCCGTCTGATCGACCACGGGGAGGCTTCCATCATAAACGGCCTTCCGGGATACGTGAGACTCCCGGCTACAGGGTGGTCCACCTCGGGGAACGCCCCTCGTTTATGGAAGAACTCGTCTTGAAGATAGTCACCCATTGTGTTCAGGGGGCCGCAAAGAACGCGCGAAGCCTGCGCTTGGCTCCATGCTTCGTGCTTCGTGCGGTCCAAGAGCCAGGGGTAGAAGAACGCTTCGAACAGCCCTGCCATTTCCTCGTCTGCTTGGGCCTCGGGCGTGAGCCACTCGTCCCCTTGTAGCTCCTCCGGGTTACCGAGCATATTCCGCACCCTATCGAAATACTTGCCGCTACCCGTGATTTGAAAGAAGCCGTCTTCACACGGATAGACGCCTGATGGATATCCTCCCGAGCCGGTTGCTTCCCCCAGTGGCGTACGCCCGGTGATTTCGCCGTTGTACTGGTAGGCGAGCATCATACTCATTCGTCGGTCAATCGACCCGGCCTGTACCTCCATCAGTGATATGTCAACATGCTGTCCTATACCCTCGGCCTTGGACGCTAGCACAGCGCCAAGCGTGGC
>DAOUHG010000250.1:0-4749 GCA_034428835.1 Dehalococcoidia bacterium | reverse complement strand
ACACAGCGCCGAGGCCTGGAACCGACGAGACCGCCTGTATCGCAGGACTGGCATGGGCCGCCAGTTGGCTGAGCGCAAGGTCGCGGGACACCTCGCCCTCTTCCCGCAGAGCTACCAGCAGGTTCAGGGAGAACAGACCAATTACAAAGGCTATGACGAACAGAAAGTCGAAACCGGTCAACGCCAGCGCAGGCATCTCCAGGACCCCGCTTGGCGATATCCAGCTCAGGTCCAGCCTCAATGTCCTTACCGAGAAGTAGTCGGCCATCAGGCCTCCGGCTATCGGACCGATGCCGGCGCCAATGCTCGATGCGACCCCTGCAACTCCCAGAAACGCCGTTGCCTTCTCTTCGGGTGACACCTTGAGCGTGACGGTGCTCATGGTCAGCGTCACTCCCGCCGCGGCAATCCCTGCGAAAACGTGCAGCACGATCAGCAATGGCATCGTAAGGAAGTGACGCTCCGGGTACGTGGTGAATACCCATCCCAGGATCACCAGCAGGTACAGCGACGCCGATAGCGACAGCACCGCCTTGCTCCCAACTCGGTCTGCCATCGGACCCCACACTCGCACGAACAGGACGTTCGTCGCCTGCCCGAGCACGGTGAATCCAATTACGACTGGCAGCGAGAGGCCGAGTTCAGAGAGCATGTACACGGCGAAGAAGGGTATGGCTAGATTGGAAGCCAGGCTCCACACAAAGAGAAATCGAATGAGTTGGGAGAAGTTCTTGTCCCGTAGAGGCTCTGTCAGAACCTCTATCGCGGAGCGGCGCTGCTCCGTGGCTGCGGGCATCAGGGGTTCCCGTGCCCTCAACGCAAACAGAGGCCCGATGAGACCAAACGTCAGCGAGCCACCTATCAATAGAAATGAGTATGCGAGTATCGCATCGTCAGGTGTGGCAATGCCCCCACCAACGGACGAAGAAGCTGGCGGCCAGGCTGACAACGGCTACTGCACTCGTTATGATCGCGAGCCGACGTCCGTAGTAGCTCCCCAGGATGTTCTGGGGGACGAGATCTCGCATCCAGCTCGTCCAACTGGTCGACCAGACCGGTGTGAACAGTCCGCGAATTGCCAGAAATGCGATCACCACAGCCACCGCGGGAGCACCGGGAGTATCCATCAGGAACGGCACGGCCCCCATGGGGAGCCAGATGAGGTGAGCCCCCTACATCGCTGGAATCGCGATGGCCTTTCGCACTCGAAAGTGTTCGACTGCGAGGATGGTGGGCAGCTGCGCCACCTGCGTTATGAACGGCAGCGCTGCGAGAATGCCAACCTGGAAGTTGTTGGCTCCCAGCGCGAGAGCGTATGCGGCCATGAAGCCGCCGCTCCCCAGGCTGAACATTGCGCCAGAGAAGACTCCCTCCCATATCATCATGCGAAGGCTGCGCTGTACGTCCTGGTCGGTCAGCGTTGGGTTGGGTAGAAGGGGAGCAAACATCTCTATATCTTCAGCGCGCGTGTCGCCTCGAACCTGCCTTTACCGAAGGGACCCGACTCCACCTCGCCTTCAGCAGAATACGAATGCAGGCGTGCGTACAGACCGCCGTGCGCTAGCAGGTCGTCGTGTATGCCCTCCTCCACGACCTGGCCGTTGTCCAGGACGATTATGCGGTCGGCGTTTCTGATTGTGGAGAGACGGTGAGCTATGACGATGGCAGTCCGGCCTTTGAGCAGTTCGTCGA
Organism: Dehalococcoidia bacterium; assembly: GCA_034428835.1. Classification (GTDB taxonomy): domain Bacteria; phylum Chloroflexota; class Dehalococcoidia; order Lucifugimonadales; family UBA1123; genus VXRN01. The sequence continues at coordinate 3,057 of DAOUHG010000250.1, read as the reverse complement.
GGGCTCTCTGGATCAGCATCTCTGTATGTGTGTCGATGTTGGCGGTCGCCTCGTCGAGAAGCAGTATCGCCGGGTCAGCGACGAGGGCCCGGGCGAAGCTGATGAGCTGCCGCTGGCCGACACTGAGATTGCCGCCCCTTTCCTGGAGCGGCGTATCGTACCCATGCTCCATCTTCATGATGAAGTCGTGCGCGCCCACTGTGGAGGCGGCCCGGACGACATCCTCGTCAGTGGCGCCGGTGCTGTTGTACCGGATGTTCTCGCGGATGGTCCCAGAGAATAGAAACGGCTCCTGGGTCACCACGGACATATGCTTCGAGAGGGAGTCGAGCGTGATGTTGCGAATATCGATGCCGTCCAGAAGGACACGGCCCTCAGACACGTCGTAGAGGCGCATGAGCAGGGACACGACCGTGGTCTTTCCAGCGCCCGTGGGTCCGACGAGAGCGACGGTGTGTCCAGGCGGGACATGCAGGTCTACGTGTTCGAGGACCGGCTCGCCCTCGATGTAACTGAAGCTGACGCCCTCGAACCGCACGTCGCCGCTGACTGCCTCGACCTGCTTGCTGTCCGGGCTGTCGGCCACCTCAGGCTCCACGTCCATCAGCTCGAAGATCCGCGCTCCAGAGACCATGGCGCGCTGAAGAGACCCATACTGCATGGTGAGGTTCAACACAGGCTCGAAGAAGCGCTGTATGTAGAGGGCGAAGGCTACCAGCACGCCTACTTCGATGGCGTTGTCCAGCGCCAGGGAACCGCCGAAGACTATAACGAAGGCCAGACCGACGGCTGAGAGGAACTCGACCGATGGAAACAGAACGGCTTGCATGCGGACGGCCGCGAGGTTCGCGCCGAGGTTCTCCGAGTTGGCATTGCCGAATGAGCGGATGTTCGCGTCCTCGCGGTTCATGCTCTGGATCACGCGAACGCCGGAAATGTTCTCCTGAAGGCTGCCATTGACGACTGAAATTGCCCGCCGGGCCCTCATGAAGGCTCGCTGTGCAAACCGCTGCCAGATCACCATCATCACGACGAGAACAGGGATGACCGATAGTGTCACGGCGGCAAGTCGCGCGTTCATCAGCACCATCGCGGTTATGATTCCGCTGAGGCTGAGCACGTCCGCAATCGTAATGATGACGATGGACTGGAACTCCTGTAGCTGGCTAACGTCGTTCTGGACCCTGGACATCACCCGGCCGACTTCGTTCCTGTTGTAGAACTTCATAGACAGGCCCTGCAGGTGGCTGAACAGGCCGGTCCGCAGGTCGTAGAGCACCCGCTGCCCGACGAACGACATCGTCCTGAGATGGAGGTACTGGCTTCCGTACTGGAGCAGCGCGACTCCTACGAAGATGGGCACGACGACGTTTAGGCCGGACAGATCGCCCGTACGCACGTACTGGTCGATTATCCTGGCGACCATCCACGGCAGTGCGACCACCGTGCCGGTGTATACCATGACGGCCACGAGGATAACCAATAGCCTTGGCCGATGTGGGAGGAGGTATCTGAAGAGACGTCTGACCACCTTGTGGTCGTAGATCCTCCCGTCCTCATACTCTTCCCTGTCCGAGCCGAGCCGTCCCCTCATACCACGCCCATAGCCGCCCCTGCCGCCGAAGCCACCGTGCATCATCCGGCATTACCTCCATGGAGATGGCCTAGGGCTTCGGCTTCTGCCCGTACGACTGGACTCGATGGCCTTATATGTCCAGCTTTAAGCTGGTCCTGCGGGCGCAGCTGCAGGTCGTATATTCGGCGGTAGAAGCCGTCCTGCGCCAGCAGCTCGTCGTGCGTTCCACGCTCGACTATCTCGCCGTCGTCCAGGACGAGGATCAGGTCGGCCCTGCGAACAGTTGAGAGTCTGTGTGCGATTACAAAGGTCGTACGGCCCTTGATCGCCTCGTCCAGGGCCTCCTGAAGCCTGTGCTCGGTCGCCATGTCCACGCTCGATGTGGAGTCGTCAAGAATGATGACAGGTGGGTCGAGAAGGATCGTCCTGGCGATTGCGAGACGTTGGCGCTGGCCGCCGGAGAGTGTAACGCCGCGCTCGCCGACCCAGGTGTCGTACCCGCCGGGTAGTCCCTCGATGAAGTCATGAAGCTGAGCGATCTTCGCGGCCTCTGCCACCATGTCCATGTCCACCTCATCGAGCCCGTAAGCTATGTTGTCGCGGATGGTGGCGGCGAAGACGAAGACGTCCTGCATGACGATACCGACGCTCTCCCTCAGCGACATTAGGGTGACGTCCCTGATGTCGTATCCGTCGATGGTTATGCGGCCCTCGGTGACGTCGTAGAACCTGGGGACGACGTGGGCTATCGTGCTCTTGCCCGAGCCTGGCCCCCCGAGCAGGGCGACGAGTTGGCCAGGGTGCGCCTGGAAGTCGATGTTGCGGACCGCGCTCCCGGCTCCGTCGTAGCTGACCGCGACGTTTTCGAAGACCACGTGTCCCTCGACGCGCGGCATGGGAATGGCGTCCGGCTTCTCACTCACAGGCGACTTTGCGTCGAGCACGTCGTACAGCCGTTGACCGGCCGATGAGGCGCGGGAGAGAGTGTTCATCAGCCAACCGCTCATCCTGACTGGCATTGCAAGCAGGCCCATGTAAAAGATGAACGACGTCAGGCCGCCGGCAGTGAGCCTGTCAGCGGCGACTTCCCTGCCGCCGTACCAGAGGATAGCGCCGGAGGCTGCTGTAAATATGAACGTCATCAGGGATCCTTGGGATGCGAAGAGGCGAGTGGCCGAGTAGGTGAGCCTGGCTATGGCGGCGGCCCTGGCATTGAACTTGGACTCCTCGAAGGCCCTGGCGCCGTAGGACTTGACCACCTTCATGCCCGACAGGTTCTCCTGGAGGACCGTGGTCATGGCGCCGGTCTCCTCCTGCACCTTCAACCAGGTAGGACGAAGGGTCCTTGACATGACCACAGCCCTCCACAGGATGAGAGGCAGAAACGCCATGCAGACTAGGGTGAGCCTCCAGTTGGTAACGGCCATCAGTGCCGAGACAGCCCCCAGCGTCACGAATATGGACAGGCCGCGCACCATGCC
>DAOUHG010000249.1:0-3537 GCA_034428835.1 Dehalococcoidia bacterium | reverse complement strand
ACCTGGACCATCAATCCAGGGATACCATGGCATGATCCGGCATATGGGACCATTGATGCTGAGGACGTGTTCTGGTCCTTCGAGAACGGGTCGAGAGAGGGCACGGTCGCGCACTTCACAGGCTGGTATGCGGCGGACTTCCAGAACCCGCAGATCATAGACCGCTACACCGTCAAGTGGGACTGGGGAGAAGCTGGCCCCACTCTGCGCTACGGCCTGACAACTCGCAATTTCACCAGCGGCACAACTATAGAGAACAAGGACTACTTTGAAGAGGTAGGCGAGGATGAGGCCACCAAGAAGGTAATGGGCACGGGGCCTTACAGAGTCACGTCCCATGTAGGGGACGACGTCATCAGCCTGGAGGCTGTTCCCAGCCACTGGCGGAACACCGCGGACTGGGAGACCGTCCGTGTAATAGAAGTTCCCGAGCAGACCACGCGCATCGCCCTAATGAAGAGCACCCAGGGAGACGTTACCGACGTTGGCATACCCCTGCTAGATCAGATCGTGGACGAGCCGGGGATCAGACTAGTGTACGGCGCGTTCACAAACAAGCGCGCCGTTAATTTCATGATGGGCGGAAACTGGCAGATCAGGACCTGGAAGGACGGTACCCCCGGCCCGCCGTTGGCGCTGCAAAATCCCTGGGTCGGCGATCCCGACAAGCCCGGTGATCTCGAGAGGGCCAGGAACCTACGGCTGGGGCTTTCATACGCCATCGACCGCGAAGGACTGAATGAGTTTATTCTAGGAGGGGCAGGCTGTACTCAGTTCGTCTATACCATTGACACGTGCAGTGTCCGCTATAAGGAAGAGTGGAGCCACCCATACGATGTGGACAAGGCCAGGGAGTTTCTGGCTGCGGGCGGGTACCCGGACGGGTTTGATATGCCACTCTGGATTCCCACCGCCCTTAGCGACGAGCTGATCGAGATAGCGGAGGCGGTTGTCCCAATGTGGGAGGACCTGGGGGTCAACGTCACCATAGACAAGAGCGTGTACGCTTCCCGACGGCCCGAGCTCTTCCGGGATGAGCCGATGCTGAGAGACGTAATGGCGGCTCAATTTGGTGGTAACCTTGCAGATGTCGAGACTTTCACGGACTACTTGGGGGATCTGATCGAAGGCAAAACCCTCTGGAACAGCGGCTACGACTACTCGATCGGCTACCAGATTTGGGATGACTTCGGTGTCCACTACAGCGACATTGAAGCGGCCTGGAGGGTACTCGATACGTACTGGGAATTCCACTCGCACTTAGGTGAACTCCCCACGATCGGAACGGTGGACTGGACAACCCCCTGGGTCGTCGGACCTCGCATAGGAGAGGTCCTGATGGTTGATCATGGTTACGGCGTCGCCCCCGAGTTAGAGGCGCTGCATGTAGCCAACCAGTAGCGGATTGGATAGGGTAAATCTCAATGGATTAAGGCTTGCTGGCGGTTGTGCCAAACGCTGGGTGGGGCCGTCAGCAAGCCTTGTTCTCTCCTGTCAGCACCAGAAGGAGCCCGCTCAAACCTCGAATAATCGGAGGAAGCACTCTCAGTATGACTCAGTTCTTGCTCAGACGGCTACTTCTATTGTTGATCACGCTGTGGGCGGTGTCTGTGCTTGTGTTCGCCATGTCTCGGATTACGGGCGACCCACGGGCAATGTACATGGTCCCGGGTGTCACGAAGGAGATGTGGGACGCTTGGGGCAAGGAGATGGGCCTGGATAGACCATTGCCAATGCAGTACGTGGTGTGGGCCTCGAAGGCCGTACGCGGGGACATGGGCGAGAGCCTTTGGGAAAGGAGACCGGTAACCACCGCCGTAATATCGAAGTTGCCCGCAACGCTTCAGCTAGGTCTGGCCACTTTCTTATTCTCCGTGATGTTGGGCATACCTTTGGGTGTGCTGTCGGCGGTGAGTCGAGGGACGATCGTAGATATCATAGGACGATTCATCGCTGTTACTGGTCAAGCCCTGCCACCCTTCTGGATCGGACTCGTGCTGATACTCGTCTTCTCCGTCTGGTTAGGTTGGCTGCCTGGTGCCAAAAAAGGTGGCATAGACACCTTCATCCTGCCAACGATTACCTTGGGATGGCTGTTCGCAGCCAGCATCCTGCGGCTTGTACGCTCAAGCATGTTGAACGTCTTGGATGAGGAGTACATCAAGCTGGCAAGGGCCAAAGGCGTTTCGGGAGCGTCAATCATCTGGAAACACGCGTTCAAAAACGCTGCCACTGCCCCTCTTACCTACAGCGGTATGCTTCTCGCGGGTCTTTTTACTGGCACAGTCGTAACGGAGTCGGTCTTTGGCTGGCCAGGCGTAGGTCGCCTCTCGATAGATGCCGTGCTTCAGAACGATTTTCCTTTGCTCGCCGGCGTAGTCCTGTTCTTTACGCTCATTTTCATTGTCGGGAACCTGCTGGTTGATATTATCCTGGCTCTTATTGATCCCAGGATACGGTACGCATAGTGAAGCAAACCGAAGTCGAATCAACCGACCTCTCACAGCTTTTTACGCCTGACTACGGCGGGTGGGCTACTCTTCGCCGTGGATTACGTAGATGGCCGATCATACCAGCCATTATTCTGGGTACCCTTGTCTTTGCGGGGGTATTTGCCGAGTTTGTAGCTCCCCATGACCCCGTGAAGGCGACGCTAAGCGCCAGACGTGCGCCTCCGGTGTGGGAAGAGGGCGGCAGCAGCAAGTTCATTCTTGGAGCAGATCTGCAAGGCAGAGACATCCTCAGCCGGATTATTCATGGCACCAGAGTGTCAATTGTGGTCGCCGGCTCAGCCATATCCATAGGGATGGTGTTTGGAACCGTATATGGGCTTATCAGCGGTTACTTTGGCGGCTGGCTGGACGAAATCCTTATGCGCATCGTCGAGATATTTCTTGCTATTCCTTTGATTATGGCTGCGTTGGTCATTCTCGTGGTGGCTGGCGCCAGCTTCCGTAGCATCATTGGTGTGCTTGTGCTATTTAGCTGGGTGCCTTTCGCACGCCAAGTGCGCGCGGAAACCATTGCGCTGAAGGCGCTAGACTACGTAGCGCTAGCCCGGGTGGCGGGCGCTTCGACCCAGCGAATTATGATTAGGCATATCTTCCCAGGTGTTCTGAATACCATTATCATAGTTTCAACCCTTCAGGTAGGGAGCCTGATCCTGACTGAGTCCATTCTCAGCTTTCTGGGTGTTGGGATTCCACCACCGACGCCCGCATGGGGAGCAATGGTAGCCGATGGCAGGAATTACTTGGCCAGTTCTTGGGGAATCGCTTTCTTTCCGGGCATTGCCATCTTCCTGACCGTCGTCGGCTTCAACTTCATGGGCGACTGGATACGCGATTCCTTGGACCCCCGTTTGAGACAACTGGACTGAGACATCGTTATGGATAGCCTAAACGCAGACTGGGGAAGAATGGGACCAGGGCGGTGCCCCGCTCGGCGCGCATTCGCTCCAGCAGCGCCTCGAACTCGGAGGGGTTGTTGACCTTTGAGATGACCCGGACGAACTCGCCGATGTCGCTCATGTAGGAG
>DAOUHG010000248.1:0-2305 GCA_034428835.1 Dehalococcoidia bacterium | reverse complement strand
GTTGGTGTGTGCGGCAGCCATGCCAGTCTCGACCGTTTGTGTGGGTCTCAATGACTCCGCCAACACAAGGTGTGTTAGCGGAAGGTCTATGACTAAGGTGTCCGGCGGCCATCGGTTGCGACCAGATCTGGCATATACTTACATTTGTGTGCCCCACCCCAGCAGCAGCCCACACAGCTGTGTGGGACGCGCCAAATTGGCTGCGTCCCTGATGCTCAGCTTCCCGGAGACAGCATGACTTCAAGAGAATTTCCGAACCCCGTCACCTTCTACCTCGATGATGCCACCCACGCATGGTTATCCGCGGACTGTGCCGAGCTCCAGATGTCCAGATCAGGCTATCTGCGTAACATGGTGGAATGGTGGAGGCATGAGCGGGAGGCCGGCCGGATGCCGGGAGCCCAGCCGGGGCCTATTGGGGAACAGGACCTCGCCATCTCCAGGGAGTTGACCGTTGCCCGGGAGCGAGCCCGGGAGCTGGAGGCGCGGCTCGAGGGTCATGAGGCGCTGGCCAGGGAACTAGCGGTGTCGCAGGCGCGAATCACAACGCTGGAAGGGGACGTCAGAGCCCTCGAGGCCGAGAGGGACGGGATGAGAGAGATCATCAACATTCAGCGGGAGCGCCAGGGGATGAGCGACTCGCTAAACCAGGAGTTGACCAAGACCCTTGACCGCATCACGCTCATACTGCCCGCACCAGGTGAGAGTTCCGGGTCAAGGGGGTTCAACTGGCGGTTCTGGCAGCGACCATCGTGAATGTCAGATCTTGCCATGCCAACTCACGTCATTACGATTGACGCAGGAGGCCACATGACACAGTCCAGCCAGACCGAACTCCGGATGCTGACCGATGCGGTATGGGCAACAAGCGAAGGAGGCGACTGTCCGCCGGACAAGTACCCGTCGTTCCGGCAGCTCGACGACCTCATTACGACGACGGCCTGGGGCCTGGAGGCACGCGAGGAGTTCTTCATACGCTGGCAGACGCTTCAGCCTGACCATAACGCGACGATCGAGGTTGGCGGCAGCATCTCAGAGCTGGCCCACCTGCTGTGGGCGGAGGCTGCGGAGAAGGACCCAAAACTGAAGCATCCGCTCGCGCCACTGATTGCAGCCTGGCAGTCGGGACCGCTGGAGGTCCCGGCCGTCAGGGACGTGACTGGCGGCCTGAGAGGTGACACGATCGCGCCTCGCATCGCCATGCGTGAAGGCGCGAATTTGAGGACCGACAGACTCTATCTGTCACCCGCCCATATCGCGACAGACAGCGAGGGCCAGCAGGTTGTTCTGCCGGGTCTCAAGGATGCTCACACGACGGGACGGATTCCGGCGCTGCCGGTTAACCTGTATGACCTGGGCGTCACCGCAGGAGAGGCGAGGGGAGGGCGGGGAGCAGCGCCGATTCCTGCCCGGATGCTGGTTAAGCTGACAGCAGCCCCGTCCGCTTTCGTTCGCCACGGCGAGCGATTCGTGACCTATCAGATAACGCTGAGGGACCTCCGGGATGCACTCTATCCACCACACAGGCTGGACGGCAGACGCCGGCGAGTCCCTCCCGTCTCTGAGATGTGGCCTCGCGTCAGGGCCGCCATCAGGGTCATCAACCGGGACGCACAGATACCCGTCCTCGATCCTAAGACCAGATACGGTCACCTTCACCAATTGCTGCGCATCAGTGAGAACTTCGGACGCATCGACCTGAACATGCCGATACACGTCGTCCTGGACATACCCCCCGACGTCGAGGGTGGTGTCCAACTGCCGGTACGACTCGATCAGTGGGGGGCTGAGAGCGCCCCAGCGTATCGCGTGCTGCTGGGCTTGTCATTTCTGTGGCACGAGCCAGGTCGCACTCACGCCCCGACTAAGGACGGACGCTGGCTGAGAAGAAAGGGGCTCGATCCCTACGACCCTCTGAGTGACGACGACGCAGTCGCACTGGCATTTCCCAACAGTCGCAACCCTGACCAAAGCGTGCTGACACGCAGGGCTTGGACAGCACTGGAGGCATTGGAGCAGTACGGGGAACTGCGTATCGAAGGACGTCGCATACTGCCGCCTGGTGAAGAGGCTCAGGCCTGATGGCCACAATACAGTTTGATGATGAGGCCAATACAGTTTGATGACGGACACGGTGCAGTTTGATGATGGGGTCAGTACAGTTTGATGATGGGACTAATACAGTTTGATGATGGTAATCCGCCCGTTTCCATAGCTATTACTCCGCCCCCTACACACTACCCCCTACAACCTACTCTCTACTAGAGGAGGGGTAGGGGGAGGCAGCAGAAGGGGCGCTCTTGGG
>DAOUHG010000247.1:0-3764 GCA_034428835.1 Dehalococcoidia bacterium | reverse complement strand
GGGAATGACGGTTGGGGAGCCGAAGATGACGAGGGAGGGAGCAAGTTCGAGGCATGAGCCTCTTCTCTTGCGTGTTTGCCGAAGCCTCGGCTTAGGAGCTCTCTGGCTGCGGCCATGCTGTGGTGGGGGCCGAATGCTTTTAGCTCTCCCTCCATGACGTTGATCAGGAAGCGGACGACGGAGGCACCGTCGTCGGTGGACTCTTTGATTTTCTTTGCGAGGGCGATGTCGAATGTCGACTCGGTGGGTGAGCCGGAGTCGGGCCTTGGTCCAGACGGCTCCGGCGGGTTGTCGATGATGAAGTCGATGGCGTCGTCGCGTTCGGCCACGGCGGACTTGCAGCTGCAGCCGTACCTGGTGAGCAGCCTGGCTGCGCCGAGTCTGTGGCACATCTTGAAGCCGTCGCGATCGTCCCCGTTTCGAGTACGGGGCAGGCTCCCGTTTCGAGTACGGGGCAGGTCCTGCATGACTTCTATGAGGAAGTCGATGACGGTGTCGCCGTTGTCGGTCTTGGCCTGGATTCTGTGAGAGAGGTTCATGGGCCTGTTGGCAGTCTGTGATTAGTATATATGTTCTGTTAGTTATGGTAGCTGGTGGTGGGAGTTGCGTCAAGGGCAATTTGTGAGATGGGTTATCCACTAAGGGCACTAAGGGGCGTTAAGGGGTAGGAGTGTCTGACCCCATATCCGGGTACGGGGTGACGTTACTGTGATTTGGGGGATTAGGGGATGTGTGAATAGGAGTTGCCAAGCTGTGGATTGCTGGGAGGCGAGCGACTCTGTGGATTCCCGCTTTCGCGGGAATGACGGGTGGGACCGCGGGAATGACGGGTGGGACCGCGGGAATGACGATGGAGCCATTGGCAGTGACGGGTGGGACGATGCGAACGACGATGGAGCCAGTGGCAGTGACGTGCCTGAGCCACCCCTCCACCCTAGATACCGACCTTCGGCGGTGTGACGTTTTAGTAGCGCCTACCAAACTGGCACAGGCTCAACCCACATATTTGAGTTGTTCTGCATCAAGTTCATTGCTATCATATATACATAGTAATCTACACCATCAGGTCAGTCGGCTTGGCGGCGTGAAGTCAGAGGTACGGAATATGGTACTACGTCCAGATAATTTCACGGAGCAGGCGCAGGAAGTGCTACGGGAGTCGCAGGAGATCGTGCGCCGGTATCGCCACCCGCAATGGGACGCGGAACACATCCTTATTGCGCTGCTCGAGCAGAAGGAAGGGGTCACGCTCGACCTCCTCGCAGAGCTCGGAGCGCCAACGGACGCGATCCGCGCGAGCCTGCACAGCGTAATGGACGGCGTGCCCAGATCGGCGCAGACGGTGACGCAGATATTTATGACTCCCCGTGCGGAGGCAACACTGAGTCGCGCGAAAGCCGAGGCGGACCGTCTCGGAGACGACTTCATAAGCGCTGAACACCTTCTCGTCGCGCTCACCCATGAGGAGAAGGGGCCGGTCTCCGCAATCCTCAAGCAGTACGGCGTGGACACTGAGAGGGTGTACAAGGCGCTCCAAAAGGTCCGGGGCAGTCACCGCGTCACGGACCAGAGGGCCGAGAGCCGCTACCGCTCTCTCGACAGGTTCAGCATAGACCTCACACAGTTGGCATCAGACGGCAGACTCGACCCGGTTATTGGCCGTGAGGCAGAGGTCGCCCGCGTGATGCAGACGCTCATCCGTCGCACCAAGAACAACCCTGTGCTGATCGGAGGGGCGGGTGTGGGCAAGACGGCAATCGCCGAGGGACTCGCGCAGTGCATTGTCTCAGGCAACGCGCCCGAGGAGCTGAGGGACAGGCGCGTGCTCGCGCTCGACATTGGAGCGCTGGTTGCCGGCTCCAAGTTTAGAGGAGAGTTCGAGGAGCGCCTCAAGGCGGTAATGGACGAGATCCGAGAGGCCGAAGGCGAGATCATACTGTTCATCGACGAGCTGCACACAGTCGTAGGAGCAGGCGGGGGCGAAGGCTCGCTCGACGCCTCCAACATGATGAAGCCAGCGCTCTCCCGCGGTGAGCTGCAGGCCGTTGGCGCGACGACCGAGGACGAGTACCGCCGGTACATCGAGCGGGACGCCGCGCTTGAGCGTCGCTTCCAGCCAGTGCTCGTCGAGGAGCCGGACCCTGAGATCGCGATAGAGATGCTGAAGGGGCTGCGTCCCAAGTACGAGGCCCACCACAAGGTAAAAGTGGAAGACGAGGCCATCGAGGCCGCAGTCAGGCTCAGTCAGCGTTACATCTCCGACAGGCTGCTGCCGGACAAGGCCGTGGACCTGATCGACGAGGCGGCGTCCAAGCTGCGCATCGATTCGCAGTCGAAGCCATCCGACATCGTCGAGCTGGAGGCCCGCATCCAGAGGCTGGAGCACGAGGAGCTGTCGGCGTCCCAGCGTGCGGACTACGAGCAGGCCGCATTGCACAAGTCGGAGAAGCTGCGGCTACAGGAGGAGTACCAGGCCCGGACCGCCGACGTCACGGACCCAGACCACGAAATGGTAGTAACCGCAGAGCAGGTCGGCGCGCTCATAGCGACCTGGACAGGCATTCCCGTAGACCGGCTGCTGGAGACCGAGGCCGAAAAGCTGCTCCACATGGAGGAGCGGATTCACCATCGGGTCATCGGGCAGGACTCGGCAATCACGGCAGTGTCGGACGCGATTCGCCGCGCAAGGGCCGGACTAAAGGACCCGAAGCGTCTCATCGGCAGCTTCATATTCCTCGGGCCGACGGGTGTCGGCAAGACAGAGCTCGCCCGCGCACTGGCGGAGTTCCTGTTCGACGACGAGCAGAACATGGTGCGGGTCGACATGTCCGAGTACATGGAGAAGCACACAGTGTCCAGGCTGGTCGGCGCACCTCCGGGATACGTGGGCTTCGACCAGGGAGGACAGCTAACCGAGGCCGTGCGGAGACGCCCGTTCCGAGTTATCCTGTTCGACGAGATCGAGAAGGCCCACCCGGACATATTCAACATACTGCTCCAGATACTGGAAGACGGCAGGCTGACGGACGGACAAGGGCACACGGTGGACTTCCGCAACACGCTGGTCATCATGACCAGCAACCTGGGAACAGGCGTCGAGACGCGCGAGGCGGTCGGATTCCTGCGCGACCCGGGCAGGGACGACGACTCCGCCAGGCGCAGGACGGTTATAGACGAGGCGCTGAAGCGAGTGTTCAGGCCGGAGTTCCTGAACCGCATCGACGAGACGATCGTGTTCGATCCTCTAACGGAAGAGGAGACTCGGCAGATCGTCGACATAATCGTCGCCGAGGTATCTGCACGGCTGGCCGAGCACGGCGTGTCCATCGACCTGACCGACGCTGCTCGCGACTGGCTTGCCAGAGAGGGATTCGACAGGGTCTACGGCGCCCGTCCGCTGAGGCGCGTGGTGCAGAGGTCCATCGAGAACCCGCTGTCCAGGCTCATTCTCGGAGGCGAGCTCGTGGTAGGGGACCACATCCGCGCTGACATCGCCGATGAGGGTGGGCTGTCGTTTGAGAAGGTGGATGTGGCGGAGCAGGTGGCAGTGGCGGTGTAGGGTTGCCTATGTATGACTTTGTCCGAATGCCAGGGATACACACTCACCCCCGTATCAAGTACGGGGCAGGCTCCTACCCTCTCCCCCGTATCGGAGTACGGGGCAGGCTCTGAGGGAGCTGATAGGGGTAGGTAAATCGAGCCTGTGTACCCTTCGGCCACCTCCCCACCCCTGGATTCCCGCTTTCGCGGGAATGACGATTTGC
>DAOUHG010000246.1:0-11735 GCA_034428835.1 Dehalococcoidia bacterium | reverse complement strand
AGGACCCTGTATAGGAATGGTGGTGGCCAGCCGGTGGTGGATGGTCTGTGCGGTGTGTTCAGCGCCGAGCCTGTCCACGCCCGCTCAATCTGAACCTCCTCCCCCCTCCGACTCCGCTAATCAATTACGCCTATCCTTAGCCTGTCAAAAGCCTGTCAAAGGGTGATTGCCTATTGAGTCACCCACAAAATTGATACAGCTTCAGCTACTCCCAAGTCGGTTGACCCATCCGAAATGGCTTCGTTATACTTACAATTGGTATTCTTGACCGAATAGATCAACAAAACAGGAGCGATGCTTCCATGACCACGCAGAAGGTCATCTCAAGGGAGACCGGAATTGAGGAGTCCCAATATAAGTGGGGATTCGAGTTCGACTACGAGTCGGAAACTGCCCCCAAGGGGCTGTCTGAGGACACGGTCAGGTTCATTTCCCACAAGAAGAACGAGCCTGAGTGGATGCTGGAATGGCGTCTGAAGGCGTTCCGTCACTGGGAAAGGCTCGATTTGGAGGAGCCGACCTGGGCCAACGTTAAATATCCTGACATCGACTTCCAGGACATAGTCTACTATGCAGCTCCCAAGTCGCAGGACGACGGCCCGAAGAGCCTGGAGGAGGTCGACCCAGAAATTCTTGAAGCATTCGCGAAGCTGGGGATTCCTCTGGAGGAGCAGAAGAAGCTGAGCGGAGTGGCTATTGATGCCGTTCTGGACAGCGTATCTGTCGCCACCACCTACAAGGGGATGCTCGAAGACGCGGGGGTCATATTCTGCCCTATCTCCGAGGCGATCCAGAAGTATCCCGACCTGGTGCAGAAGTATCTCGGCTCGGTCGTTCCATACACCGACAACTTCTACGCTACCCTCAACTCGGCGGTGTTCAGCGACGGTTCGTTCTGCTACGTCCCGCCTGGCGTCCGTTGTCCCATCGAGTTGATGACTTACTTCCGGATTAACGCGCTCGACTCCGGTCAGTTCGAGCGGACGCTGATAATTGCCGACAAGGGCAGCTACGTCAGCTACCTCGAGGGCTGCACGGCGCCGATTCGCAAGACGCACCAGCTTCACGCGGCGGTCGTCGAGCTCGTCACCTTCGACGATGCGGAGATCAAGTACTCGACCTTGCAGAACTGGTATCCAGGAGACAAAGAGGGCAACGGCGGTGTGTTCAACTTCGTCACCAAGCGCGGCGCGTGTCGCGGGCGGAACTCCAAGATAAGCTGGACGCAGGTCGAGACCGGCTCAGCGGTCACCTGGAAATACCCAAGCGTGATACTCCAGGGTGACGACTCCGTGGGTGAGTTCTATTCGGTCGCGCTGGTGAACAACTACCAGCAGGCCGACACCGGCACCAAGATGATCCATATGGGCAAGAACACCAAGAGCACCATCGTCGCCAAGGGGATCAGCGCTGGCAAGGCGCAGAACACCTATCGAGGCATGGTTCGGATCATGCCGTCGGCGTCGGGGGCAAGAAACTTCACACAGTGCGACAGCCTGCTGATCGGCGACGAGTGCGGGGCGCACACCGTTCCGTACATCGAGGTCAGAAACCCGACGGCCCAGATGGGTCACGAGGCCACTACGTCCAAAGTGAACGACGATCAGCTCTTCTACCTCCAGCAGCGTGGCATAGACCAGGAAGAGGCCAACTACATGGTCATCAACGGTTTCTGCCGGGGCATTTTCAAGGAGCTTCCATTCGAGTTCGCGGCCGAGGCCAGTCAGTTACTCAGGGTAAGCCTCGAGGGTGCAGTCGGGTAGGCCACGAGCGAAGATGACGCAGGCTGAGGTCGACAATCATAGGGAAGTCAGCGACACTTTCCTTCAGCAGGCTATTGCGGAGTTCGAGGCGGGTGATCTTCTTCAAGCTTCTGAGAAGGCTTGGGGCGCTGTCGCACACTACTTGAAGTCGGTCGCCAAGTTCAGGGGATGGCCTAACAGAACCCACTCGGACCTTACGGAGATTGCCGATGATCTGGGATATGAGACTGACGATCTGAATAGGATGAGAGATTTGTACTTCTCTGCTGGTCAGATGCACCAGAACTTCTATGAGGATACATTGTCTCACGGGCAGGTCAGCAGAGGTGTCGACAACGCTCGTGAGTTCATAGATCGGCTCGAAAACCGGACCGGACTGCCACTCAATCCTAGGCCGTCCCAGGTCAGCAGACGCAGGCGACGGAGCCGGGACCAGTCTTGAAGTCTATGCACAACACAGCCTTCTCCCCCGACCGGCGCTACCGCTACTGGCTGGAGGCGAAGCTGTCCGACTCGGATGGCCTCTGCATGTTCCTGATGCTCAACCCAAGCACAGCGGACGAGGTGAAGTCAGATCCGACCGTAACCAGAGCAAAGGGGTTCGCCCGGTCATGGGGATACGGCACGCTGTGGGTGTGCAACATTTTCGCGCTGCGAGCTACTTACCCCGACTTACTCAAGAAAGACCCGGAGCCGGTAGGCGCTGAAAACGACGATTACATCCTGCACAGCTCGCGTCGATCTGACGAAGTAGTTTGCGCATGGGGAAATCACGGTGAGCATCTCGACAGGGGGGCGCAGATCCTGAGCATGCTAATGGGCCAGGAGTCGACCGGTAAATTGGGCCACCTCGGTATGACAATGCGCAACCAACCCAAACATCCGCTGTACTTGAGAGCGGACACACCACTTAGCTATTTTTCAAGTTGAACTCAAAGGCGGGAAACACGAAAGCAATGCTGGAAGTACGCGACCTACACGTTTCAATTGGTGATACCGAAATACTGAAAGGGATCAACCTCACGGTCAACGAGGGGGAGGTCCACGCGATCATGGGACCGAACGGCTCAGGTAAGAGCACGCTCGCCAATGTCGTGGCCGGCAGGCCGGAGTACACGGTTATGTCCGGCGACATCCTGTTCGATCGAAAGAGCATCGTCGATCGCTTCCCGGAGGATCGCGCCCGTGAAGGCATATTTCTTGCCATGCAGTACCCCGTGGAACTTCCCGGAGTGCGAACATGGCAGTTCCTCAAGGCGGCTGTCGACGCGCTGCGCAAGCATCGCGGTGAGTCCGCGTTGTCGGTCCGGCAATTTGACAGGATGCTGGACTCGAAACGCGAACTGGTAAACATAGATGACGATCTCGTGCGACGCTCAGTGAACGAGGGATACTCGGGGGGCGAGAAGAAGCGAAACGAAATCCTTCAGCTCACGCTGCTTGATCCCAGGCTTGCGCTGCTGGATGAGACCGACTCCGGGCTGGACATAGACGCGCTTCGGATCGTGGCGGACGGCGTCAACTCGTTCAAGAGTCCCGAAAAGGCGATCGTGCTGGTCACCCACTACCAGCGCATCCTCAACTATATCCAACCGGACTACGTACACGTTCTGGTCAATGGCCGCATAGTCCGCTCCGGCGGCAAGGAGTTGGCGCTGGAATTGGAGGAGAGAGGCTACGACTGGCTCATAGAGGAGGCCGCGGTCAGCGGATAATGGTTGGTGACTAACCGAGCAACTATGACACAAACACTTGATACATACAGCCGCTACGCCGAACAGTACGCCGGACTGCCCCCAGCAGGGCCGACTTGGCTGAGCTCACTCCGCCAGAAGGGCTTCGACAACTTCGCTCGGCTTGGATTCCCAACTGCGCGCAAAGGCAACGAAGCATGGAAGTACACGAACGTCGCACGCGTCGCCAGGGCTGAGTTGTCACTTCCTGATCCGGCCCCGGCTCTCTCGGCTGAATCGGTCCGGAGCGTCGTGCCCTGGGTGGACGACTGGAACACGCTTGTGTTCGTCAACGGGAAGTTCAACAGCGATCTATCACACGTTCACAAACCGGACGGTGTGAAGGTATCCAGCTTGGCTCATGCGGTGGATTCCGATGGCGCAGTCGTCCAGCAGAACCTGGGGGCCCTGGCGTCGGTCCAGGACGATGGTTTCACTGCGCTCAACACTGCATTTATTGGCGACGGCGCCCTGGTACACCTCCCAGCAGGCGCACGTGCTGAACGCCCTGCACACCTTGTGTTCGTTTCGACTGATGAAGAGAACATCGTCGCTCACCCCCGCGTTCTCGTAGTGGCTGGACCCGAGTCGGAATCGACCGTGATCGAGAGCTACATAGGCCTTGGTAACAATACCTATCTCAACAACGGGGTGGCCGAGATCGTTGTGGAGGAGGGAGCGCAGGTCGAGCACTACCGGCTTATGGACGAGAGCGACTCCTCATACCATGTCGGGGTGGCCAGAGTCCATCAGAAAGACGGCAGCAGCTTCTCGTCACACGCCTTTTACAAGGATGTCGGATTGGGAAGACACGACCTGTACGTGCATATCGGAGACGGGTGTACCACTGACCTCAGCGGCCTGTACGTCACCTCGGCCAATCAGCATGTCGATAACTTCATCAACATAGATCACGCGAAGCCGAACTCGACAAGCAGACTCTACTACAAGGGGATACTGTCGGGTCGGTCGCGAGCGGTTTTCGGCGGCACGGTCTTCGTTCGGGAAGGAGCGATCAAGACAGACGCTCTACAGTCGGACAAGAACCTGCTGCTCTCTCCGAACGCGGAAGTGGACTCCAAGCCTGCGCTGTTCATCTGGGCCGACGACGTAAAGTGCGGTCACGGCGCGACTGCTGGAAACGTCGACAAGGAGACTGTGTACTACATGCGCAGCCGTGGGATCGATCTGGAGTCGGCCAGCCGCCTGCTTATATTCGGGTTCGCGTCGGAAATCATCGACACAGTGAATATTCCGGAGCTGCACGACTTCCTGGAGAGGTCGTTCCTTGACGCTATACCGCGGTACGAGTTTCGTTTTGAGGAAACGGTTTAATGAACGATCTTCGTGATCTATACGCCGAAATTGTGATGGACCACAACCGAAGGCCGCGCAACTTCAAGAGTATCGATGATCCAGACCGGAGCGCCGAGGGGTTCAATCCGCTCTGCGGCGACCAGATATCTTTGTATCTGACGATGAACGCTGAGGACGGCATCGAAGACATAGGTTATGTCGCAACAGGTTGCGCGATTTCGAAGGCCGCAGCGTCTATGATGAGCGAAGCAGTGAAGGGCAGAAGCTCCGATGAAGCGCGAAAGGTAATCGAGAACTTCCGGCTCCTTCTGACCAAAAAAGTAGACGAAGACTTCGACTACGAGATACTGGGAGACTTGGAGATACTCGAAGGGGTGTCCAGCTACCCGACACGAATCAAGTGTGCAACGCTGCCGGTGCATACGCTGGCATCTGCGCTTGAGGCTGCGTCGAACGGGATGGCTTCCACGGAGTAGCTACTCCCATTGCTTCGGAGGAGGTGGGGACATGCATATACCTGTCAAAGTCGATTACGGAGTAAGGGCGCTGGTTGATCTGGCTATCCATCACCAGAGCGCTCCGGTGCGTGCCAGCGAAATCGCCGGCAGAACGATGATACCTGAGCCGTATCTGGCGCAGGTGCTTCACGCTCTGGGCAGGGCTGGACTGGTCAGGTCGCAGCGAGGAAGGCAGGGCGGGCACACGCTTGCCGTAGAGCCCGGCGACATCAGCCTGAGCAGCGTTATGGAGTGTCTGGGGCCGAGCGACAACCTCGTCGCGTGTCTGGACGACCTTAGGGCGTGCATACATGTCCCCACTTGCGCGCAGCGTGAGGTGTGGCAGGAGGTAGAGCTCGCGGTCGACCGGATTCTCAGCTCCAGGACCATCGGTGATCTGGTGGACAGAAGTCACGCGATACTGGCGGGCGCGACATCCGGGTCGCGTCCCATTGAATTCAGCAATAGCCAGAACTAGCGCAGGAGAGAAAATTATGTCATTCGTCAAGGTGGGCAAGGCAGAGGACGTACCAGCAGGGGCCGCTAAAGTCTATGAGGTTGGAGACCGGGCGATAGCGGTCTGCAACGTAGACGGTACTTTCTACGCAATAGACGACGTCTGCACGCACGATGAGGCGTCTCTGGAACAGGGGTTCCTCAGTGGATACGAGATAGAGTGCCCCAGGCACGGCGCCTGCTTCGACGTCCGCACCGGCGACGTCACCGCGCTCCCGGCGGTCGTTCCGATCGATACCTTCCCGGTACGAGTCGAGGGCGACGATATAGAACTCGACGTTTAAATCGGACCTCTACTCGCCCCTGTCTGCGATACGGTGGCGAGGGGCCTTGGAGCCTTATATATGTACGACGTCAAAAAGATCAGGCAAGACTTTCCGATTCTGAGTCGGAAGGTCTATGACAGGCCGCTGATCTACCTGGACAACGCAGCGACATCCCAGAAGCCGCGCCAGATGATAGAGGCCCTCGTCGATTATTACGAAGGTTACAACGCCAATGTTCATAGGGGCGTCCACGCACTCAGCCAGGAGGCGACCGAGAGGTACGAGGAAGCGCGCGCCAAGGTTGCCCGGTTCATTGGAGCCGAAAGCTCCAATGAGATTATCTGGACCCGGAACGCGTCAGAGTCCCTTAACCTTGTCGCGTACACCTGGGCCGACCAGAACATAGTCGAAGGCGACGAGATCGTTGTCACCCCGTACGAGCATCACTCTAACCTCGTGCCCTGGCAGAAGGTCGCGAGAGACAAGGGAGCGAAGCTGCGTGTGCTCCCAATGCTGGCGGACGATAACAGTTTGGACATGTCGCGCGTGGACGAGTTCATCACGCCGAGAACCAAGCTGCTGGCGATGGTGCACATGTCCAACGGCATCGGCATCGTCAACCCGGTGCATGAGCTTACGGCCAAGGCGCGTGCGGTCGGCGCGACCGTGCTGCTGGACGCCACTCAGAGTGCGCCACACATGCCCGTGGACGTCAAAGATCTTGACTGCGACTTCCTCACGTTGAGCGGTCACAAGATGCTCGGGCCGACCGGAATCGGCGCGCTCTACGGCAGGCAAGAGATTCTGGAGAGCATGGAGCCGTTCATGAGGGGCGGCGAGATGGTGCTGGAAGTCTGGTACGATCGCGCCACTTGGAACGATGTGCCAATGAAGTTCGAGGCGGGAACGCCCAACATCGCGGGCGCCATCGGCTTCGGCGCCGCTATTGACTATTTGAACGAACTTGGGATGGAGAATGTCAGGGCCCACGAGGTGGCGTTGAGTACCCACGCCCTCGAGGCATTCAAGGAACTTGAAGAGGACGTAGTCATCTTCGGGCCCCGCGACCCTGAAAGTCGCGGGGGGATCATTTCGTTCCACTCGGATATCGTTCATCCTCATGATCTGGGGACTTTTCTCGACCGCGACGGCATTGCTGTCCGCACAGGTCACCACTGCACAATGCCGCTCATGCGAGAGCTTGGTGTAATTGCCACGGCACGCGCCAGCTACTACCTCTACAATACCGAAGAGGAGATCGACGCCCTGGTCGATTCGGTCAAGCGGGCCCTCAGGTATTTCTCGGATGGCGCTGAGTAATCTCGACGAAGTCTACCGCGATGACCTGATCATGGACCATCGTCGACATCCCAGGAACCCATGCCGTCTAGTCGATGCTGACTTGGTGGTCGACGGAGTAAATCCGTTCTGCGGAGATGAGATCCACCTTCAGATCAAGCTTGACGAGCAATCCCGTGTATCCCAGGTCGGATTTCAGGGCGAGGGTTGCTCGATCAACCAGGCGACGGGATCGATGTTGTCGGAGGCAATCAAGGGACTGACGCTCCCAGAGGCCGAAGCCCTTTCTGAAAGATTCCACCGGATGATGCAAGGGCCCGAACCCACCCCGGCGCAGCTGGGCCAGCTTGGCGACTTGGGGACGCTTGCCAAGGTGCGGGAGTTCCCGGTCAGGATAAAGTGCGCGCTTCTGGCCTGGTCTACCCTGGAGGACGGCATCCACAGCCGGGGGTAGGGGCAGGTTTCAAACCTGCCCTTACTCCAGCCACACCCTGGCCCAGTGGTAATATTCGTAGGCGCTGAAGTTGGGATGAAAGTCCCGTACGTGGTCGCGCCAGGTCCAGATCGCCTCTTTAGCCGTCGGCATGAACCTGTATCCTTGGTCCAGTACTCGCTCCTGGATCTTGCGAATCAAATCGGCTCTGGTGTCATGGTCAGACTCCGCCGCCTGAGACTCAAGTAACTTGTCGAGAACCTCGTCGCGGTGGCCGGTCGTGTTCCAGATGCCGTCGCTGTGGAGCACCGGCAGTAGATAGCCGTTGGGCGCTGTTATCGGCGCCGGCGGTCCCACCATTAACTGGTAGTCGCCCCCCAACCAAATCCGTTCGCCGAATTCACGCCTGTTGACGATCTCGGTCTCTACCTCGAAGCCCAGCGCCTGCAACTCCACTGAGATGGCGTGCGCATGGGCAGTGTACGACTCGCCGAAATCTCCCACGGTGATTACTATGGGTATCGGAGCGGCGACCCTGGACTTGCGAAGCAGGGTCTCAGCATCAGAGCGGCGGTCGAAACGTCGACCAAGTTCGGACTGCGGAATCAGCCAGTCTGCCGATCTCACGGCGAACCCGTGACCGATGAACCCGAACCCTCCCCAGTGCTCCTCAATTGCCTTAACGGGTTCCATGCCCAGGATTGCGGCGCGTCGGACCTCGGAATTGTCGAAGGGCGGGACCGTCGTCTTGAATGCTACCTCGATCCCGATTCCAGGCTGGGGAATGATTGTGAAGGGCGCGTTAGGAAAACGGTTGGTGTAAGTAATCCAATCGTCAGGCTGCATGTCCATGATGTCGATTTGACCTGTCTGGATTGCGGCGTTGCGTGTGTCTTTTCCTGTCAACACCAGGATGTTCAGTTTCTGAAGCAGAGGAAGCCCGTGCTCATAGTAGTAGGAGTTTGGACTGAATTCGTGCTTGTCGTCCTGGGCGGTTCGTTCGAGCACCCACGGGCCTGAACCGATTGTTGGGCCGTCACGAAGGTCTCCGTTGACCTCGACTGCCTCAGGCGCAACGATTTTGGAGTGGCCGTCGGCGAACGCCAGGAGGGCGTCGGCATCCGGTACGTTGAGCGTCACTCTTATGGTCAGTGGGTCTATCTCACCCAATTCGGCGATGTTGTGCAGTAGGGAAGAGTTGGGCAGGTTCGAATCACTCTGGCGCAGGTAGCTGAAGACGACATCAGCCGCTGTGACCGGCCTAGCATACACCGGTCCGACGTCCTGCCAGCGGGCGTCAGGTCGCAGCTCGAACCTGTACGTGGTAGGCGATTCCATCGACCATGACTGGCACAGGTCGCACTCGACGGCAAGACTTGGGAGCCTCACGTCAGGGCCGGTTTTGAGCCTGAGAAGTCTGGAATAAGCAATCCCAGGACCCCAGCTCGACAGAGCGGGCGAGACGTCCATGTGGACATCCAGGTGGGCGATATTCTGGGATGCGGACAGGTTCAGGGTGCCGCCGCGGGTTCTGGAGTCGGGCGTTGGCACTGGAGACTGGGGTATGGGGACGGGAGTAGCCGTCGAGACCGAAGAAAGTGGCGTTGGTGTTCGGGTCGGCGGAACCCGAGTCGGTGTTGGCTTGGGAGACGCGGTGGGAGACGGGATGACGACCGTTGGGGAGGGAGCAGTAGTAGGTGAGGGCTCTGGAATCGGATCGACATCCCGATCGCAGCCAATCACCAAGCTGAAGAGGATACATCCAAGCATGGCGGGCCAGACTGTTGAGAGTCTCATGTGGACTTCGCCTCATGCCTGTTTCTCATTCCGGCCAGCGCGGCTCGCAAGCGTCCTATCGAGAAGATGCCTTCTCCTGGCAGGAATATCGCTGCCATGATCGTCGGGGGCAGGAAGAATACGGCATGAGTTATAACCGCGAAACCGAAACCGGACTCGCGGTTGACTCCGAACATCTCCAGTACATAAACGATCGCGAACTCGAAGGTCCCGATGGCGGCCGGGGCAGCCGGAACTGCCGTTGCGAAGTAAATGGTGCCCATGATCACTGCCGTCGCCACAACGGGTGTGATTGACAGGCTGATCGCATCTGCCAGGATCCATGCCGTGATTCCAACCAGCAGCCAGTACGCGAGAGTCATTGCAGTAGAAATCGCCAGGCGTGTTCGTTCCCTCTCCAGGTCTCTGACTGCCTCCATAAAGTCAGCGAGAAAGCGCAATCGCAGGGCCCACTTGACGCCCGTGCTTCCCCATGCGAGTAGCCGCACGATCGCAACAGAGACGATGGCGATACCGATGGCTCCCCAGATGTACAGAGCAAATCTCTCCATTTCGGGAATCAGCAGGAGTGCGATACCCAGGATTGCGGCGCTTACGACCAGATCCAAGACGCGCTCCATGCCAAGAGTGGCGAGCGCGACCGATGGCCGGAGGCCGTCCCTGAGGGTCAGTATGGCAAGCTGGACTGCCTCGGAAGCCACCCTGATCGGGACAACATTGTTCAGGCCAATGCCAATGTTCTGGATGATGAACAGCCGGTTGGTGGACACCGCGCCGCCGACGAAGAGCACTCGCCATCGGGCGGCGCGCAGGTAGTTTGCAACCAGGAAGACTATCATCGCCAAGACGATCATGGTTATGGACACGCCCGCGATTGACTCGAGCACCAGCCCCCAATCCAGTCCGCGAACGGCGAGCCACCCCAGAAGCGCGCTGGCCGCGACTCCTAAGCACACTCGTCCGACAGACCACGCTCTACTCTTCAATTCATCCACTCATCCTCACACGACGACGCCCGCATGACGCGGGCGACGAGACTCGGAGGTAGTATAATGACTGGGCAGACGGTTAGCCACGATAGATAAGGAGCCTGTCCCAGATTGGTAGGCGCCACCATTTCGTCATACTTGTGAAGGTCGGTATCCACGGGTAGAAGGGGTGGCTCACGCAGAGGCCGCCTACTAACTCAGGACAGGCTCATAGACAAGTATCAGGTGTTCTCAACAGGTGCTGGAGTATTAGAATCGGTGTTGTTCTAATACAGTAGGAGCTACGCAGTTGGGAGTAAATTCATAGCTGGACAAGCTGCCCGCTCTATGAAGATCTCCACGTTTAGCTGCGTAACTCCTGGCCTATTGGTCGTCTCTGCTTGTGTGTGTCCGTCTGATGCGATAGGGCTGAGTTTCGACCTCAGTGGAGGTCTGAGTCACCAACCCACCTGGTCTCTGTATTGCCGCAGTTGCTGGTGCGGGACTGCTCCTTCACACGCTCCGCTCCGCTGCCTTGAGTTCTCCCAGTGTCTGTCCACGGCCCCCAAGTCTCGGTCTCAGGGGTGTTCACCCATCGGGTCTGGTTGTTGCCGAGGCTGCTGGTGCGGGACTGCCCCTTCCTCTTGGTGGGGCCACACCCCTGAGTATTGCCCGTGTCCGTCCAGGTCCCCCACGTCTCGGGGGGCGGTGTGGGTCTGAGCACCGTGATGGTCACATCGTCAGTGTCAGCGCCTCCTCTGCCGTCATTGACGGTAAGCCTGAACCTCAGCGTGGACGCAGTGGATGGCGCGGTGAAAGAAGCGCTGGCGGATGTGGAGTTCTCAATGTCCACGCTGGCTCCGCCCGGCAGCTGCGCCCATGAGTAGCTCAGAGTATCCCCGTCGGGGTCTGTGCCCGAACCGGACAGGGTTACACTTGCTCCAGTCCAGGGTGATCTGACCGTTGCCCGATGTCGCTCTCAGGTATTCTGGCGCAGGTGAGGGCACTGACTCATTGTGCCGGGCGATGACTGCCTGCACCTCATTCCTGCTGATCTTGTTATGGAAGAGGTAGTCCTGTATGGCCTTGATAAGCTCGCTGCGTTCGATCAGGCCGTTATTGTTGGCGTCATACTTGCGCACCGCC
>DAOUHG010000245.1:0-23311 GCA_034428835.1 Dehalococcoidia bacterium | reverse complement strand
CTTTGACTACACCATGAAGCGGTCATAGCCTATTTCCTAGTGATACCTTACCATCCGTCATTCCCGCGAACGCGGGAATCCAGAGGCTTATCGCTCATTTACGGTCGCTTCACGACGAATTGGTATTAGTGTGCGGTCCGCAGGTACGGAGGAACCAGAAGTGAATAACGCTTCACTTAGTCTCAACCTGTCTCGACCAGTTGGGACTGGAGATCAGCACGCCGCCCTCCCGTGCCAGCTCGTTGGCTAGGTTGAGCGACGGAAATCCCGATCCTGTCTCGATCACGAAGCCATTCTCAATGAAGTCAAGTTCTGAAACTCGGTCTTTCGAGATGTTGTTCTGGGTGAAGAAGTCATCGACTTGAGACTCGTCCCAATCCGGGTCTAGTGCCAGCAGCACCCCGCCGGGCAAAGTCATGAGTTCACCGCCCGACTCCGACTTGAACACCGGTCCGGCATCGGTGTCGTGCCTTGCCTGTTTCTGTACGATGCTGTCAGCAACGCCTTTGACGACCACGACGTCCTCAGTCACGATTTCCGATGACTTCTCTACGACCAGATCTTCCTGAAGTACTACGTTGAGGGTTCTGTCTCCATCCTCCCAGGAGTACGTCTTGCCTTGGCTCTGGGCTGGCGGCTCGGAACGTGTCGCACCTGTCGAACGCACCAACGTCGGCGCTGCTTGTTCCGACTTATCCGGGAGCTCTGGTAACTCAAGCAGGAATGGTATCGTCGTCGCTGGTTCGGGTGCGGGGTCAGGCTGGGTTGTCTCTTCAGCGCTGGGAACAGGCGTTGGAGAAGGCTCAGCAGCAGGTTCTGAAGCCAAGACCCCGTTGGCGACTAGTGCCACCGCAACAGCCCCCACTGCCACTACTGCGATAGTAGCTATCGTTGGAATGACGACTCCTCCGAGTTTCATGTCGTTCCCTTCTTTTTCTTCGGTTTGCTTACCCTACTCAGTTCGCTGGTGACACTAACAAGTCCCACACTGAACCTTCACAATAAGAAATTATAGCCCAATGCCAGCTAGAGTCGAAAGCTGATCCCCCAGTGATCGACCAACTTCTGTTGAGACCTGTCCTAACGCCAGAGACGAGTCACAGGCGCCGTGCCGCCCGTGACTCGTCGCGTAAACAGAACTGAAAGCTCTGTCTCGGATCGCCTATCCTTGGCCACTCTGCTGGCCTGGGCCTGTCGCCGTGCAATGTAAGTACTGCACCGAGCCTGGCATGGAAACTCAAGAGCAATCGGCCGTGGCGTGTGACAAACTTACATAAAATGGCACGTTTGACATCACATCGCGCTCGCGTGATATGTTGGGGCCTGTTCTACTCAGTTTAAGCTTCCAGTTCGCCCTGTCAGAGAGCGGCCGCATTTGCAGGCAGCTAGTTGCAGGATTGGGAGATTACCGTGACGGAGAGGGGTGCCATGTCGGGTATAAAGAAGCTAGTCGGTGCCTATTTGGTCATAGTAGGCGTAGCTGTAGCTGTGTTCTTCATTGTCGATTCGCTGCTCCAGGACTCGATAGACGTGGTGAGTATCTGGCAAGTCTTGGACATCCTGATGTTCATCGGACTTGTTCTCGCACTGATCTTCAACTATATTCGCAAGCGCGAAGTGGAGACCGGAGATGGGAACGGCTCAGTATCGCGCCCATACCTCGAAAGCAATGCGCTCTTCTACCTCACAGCCGGCGTGACGATTCTGTTCCTGCACAACTGGCTTTCTCAATTGGCCAACGGTGCGGACAGTCCGGGCTGGGCTGCCGTGGACACTCTTCTACCGATTGCCTTTGGCGTTTCAGGCTGCCGTCTCTGGCGGGAAGCGTAAACCGGCGCCTACTGACTCGATAGCATAGGCGCCTTCCAGAACCTGACGCCTTCCTGGTCTTCAACCGTGCGAGCCAGATCGCCGATAGTACGGTGAAGAGTAGGGTGCATCAGCCCCTCGGCCAGCTCCGCCAGCGGAACGAGTACGAACGCCCGCTTGGCCATGCGCGGATGAGGTATCTGCAGGTCGGGGTCGTCCAGGTCCAACGTCAGTGTGCCGTATAGCAATATGTCCACGTCGATCAGCCTGGGGCCGTACCGCCTGCCTGGCTGCCGCCCCGCCTCGTGTTCCACCTCCTTGGCCCTTCTCAGGAGGCACGCTGGAGAAAGGCGAGTCCGTACCTCCAGGACGCAGTTGAGAAAGTCCGGCTGTTCAGTGTAACCCCAGGGAGCCGTCTCATAGATCGATGAGCACCTGAGAATAGTCAGGCGGGGAGGGTATGCTAAACGCTCCATTGCATCCGAAAGACTTGCCTCCCGGTCCCCCAAGTTGGAGCCAAGCCCAAGGTAGGCCGTTACAACATCTACGGGGAGTCGTTCCACTGTGGCGGCCTCCATCCGCGCGTGATAGCGTCGCTCATACGACACACGCGCACCATCTCTTTCACATCATGCACCCTTACTATGTCGGCGCCACCGGCAATGGAGAGAGCCACCGTAGCGGCGGTGCCTTCCAGTCGCTGATCTTCCGCGAGACCCAGCACGAGACCGATAGTGGACTTGCGCGAAGTGCCGACGAGAATTGGATGCCCCAGTCTCCGAAACTCGCTGAGATTCCGCAGCACCTGAAGATTGTGTTCCGCGGTCTTGCCGAATCCGATGCCGGGGTCGATGATGATCTGCTCGTCTGCGACTCCCGCTTGGCGAGCGGTCGCGATGCTACGGGATAGGCTGCCCATGATGTCCGGCAGCAGATCTCGGTACTTTCGCGTCTTCTGATTGTGCATGATTACAAGTGGGGCACCGAACTCCGCTGCCACCTCTGCAATCTTAGCATCGGCTTTCAGTCCCCAGACGTCATTGACGATCAGGGCCCCCGACTCCAGGGCGTAACGCGCCACCTGCGACTTGTACGTGTCCACGCTGATCGGCACTCGTACACGTCCGCTGATGGCTTCCAGCGCCGGTGCCAGCCGGGCAAGCTCCTCATCGACGCTAATAGGAGACGAGCCGGGGCGGGTAGACTCGGCCCCAACGTCTATTATGTCTGCGCCCTCTTCCTCGAATCGCAATGCAAGCTCCACGATGGCCTGAATATCCGATCCTAGGCCATCCCCAGAGAAAGAGTCCGGCGTCACGTTGATGACACCCATAACATACGTGCGCCGCCCCCACTCCAGGGCTTCTCCCTGCGTGACAGTCATGTTCGACAGGGCGTACGCTCTTTGCATATCCATCAAAACTCATGCCTGTACAGTTGGGGTCCTGGATTCTTCTGGAGTCCATTGCCGCGATACCAAGTCACTCCGATTCTAGGCGCTGAAACGCACGCCAGTACAGCCGGAGCAGACGCAGGGATCAGACGAAGTCTGACAATGGCGCCCGGCGGCCTGGCTGCCCCTCCAACCGGCCATGATGTCGATGTCATCGCCTCCCGCTCACTCGCCTTCAGTACCGCCGTCCAGAAGCTTGTACACGCCGCCGTCCAGCGACAGCACATAGATCTCTCCCTCAGAGTCCTCCGAAAACGATGAAATCTTGAGCCTGGTTTCAACTACTTCGTCCGATTGGGTCGTCACTGGGTCATACGACCAGATCTTCCCGCTACAGAAGTCACCATAGAGATACTTTCCAGACAGCCAGCTTAGTTTGCGTCCTCTATACACGTATCCACCAGTGATCGAGCAGCCGTCGCTGCGCCCATACTCTGCCACCGGCGCTTCCAGACCGTTCTGATTGCAGGAGTCCGCGCGTGCTTTGTAGCATGAGTTTCCTTCCATGACATTCCAGCCGTAATTCCGCCCGGCTTCTATCAGGTCCACTTCCTCCCATGCGTTCTGACCGACGTCCGCAACCCATAGTTCCCCTGTAGAGCGGTCAAAACTGAACCGCCACGGGTTCCGCAGTCCATAGGCCCAGATTTCGGGCCTCGCTCCTTGGACACCGATGAACGGATTGTCGCTGGGCACGGTGTACCTGCTCGATGAATCTGCCGATGAAACGTCAATGCGCACGATCGACCCGAGCAGCGTCCCTGGGTCTTGGCCGTTGCCATTTGGGTCTCCCGCACTTCCACCGTCGCCCAGACCGATATACATGTACCCGTCAGGGCCAAAGAGCAGGTGCCCTCCATTATGGTTGGAATATGGCTGACCAACTTCCAGGACTATGGTCTCACTGTTGTGGTCGGCCATGCCAGGACTGTCAGTGAGGACCTCGAATCGCGAGACTACCGTCCGCCTGGGCCCTGACGCCGTGTAGTTAACGTAAACGTATCCGTTGGACTCAAAATCTGGATGGAGCGCCAGACCCAGAAGCCCCTCCTCGCGCCCCCGATCATTCACTCGAGCTTCGATGTTCAGGAACTCGCTGGCTGACCACGATCCCCCATTGTCCGAGACCTGCAGAATTCGCCCGGACTGCTCCACGAGATAACCTGTCTCGGTGCTCTCTTCTGGGAATACCAGGGCAACAGGCAACTCGAACTTCATGCCACCTAGGGCCGGCACGAGCTGGAAACCCGATATCGGTGTCGCAGTGCCTTCCGTGCCGTCCGTAGCGCCGGAGCAGGCCGCTAGCAACCAGATTGCCAGTAGAGACGTAAGAGTCTTCATTATTGGATTCTAGACGAACTTGTACTGGCATACACAGCATGTCGGCTGAAACGAGCCCGCATCATTTCTGTAGGTGTGGCTGTCCTGCCATGATCCGGAGCGCGGGCGTCTCGCCCGCTTTCGTTCGTCAAGAATGTACCCAAGGGCGATTACCAATTGAGTCACCCACAAAATTGATACAGCTTCTTACGGACATTTCGGCTTGCAATACACTGCCTTAATGGTAGGATATACGCGAGTCGATGGCTGTCAATCTTGTCCACCATATCGTGATCGACGCCGAACCCCTCTATAGGATCGTCTGCAACGTGTCGTGTCCCGCGTAGAACGAGCTTAGTCCAAGCTCAAGCGAAGTCATCGTAAGCCCAGACTAGGAGTGCAGGATGGTAATTGCTGAAGTGACTCCGAGACGTGTGATTATGGAGAAGGCTGCACAGGCACTACCCGTCTATCGTCCGGACGTCAAAGTCCAGCCCAAGCGCCCGACCGAGCTAACTTGGAGGACACTTTCCTACCTGTTCAGGCAGAAATTCATTCGCCGACGTGAGCGTTTTCCGCTGGTGACTATGCTGGAGCCTTTGGAAGCCTGCAATCTCGCCTGCGAAGGATGTGGGCGTATACGCGAGTACAAACCGGTCATAGGCAAGACCCTCACTCTGGAGCAATGCCTCAAGGCCGTTGAAGACTCTGGCGCGCCTATAGTGTCTATAGCTGGTGGTGAACCCACCATTTACAAGCAGCTACCTGAGCTCATAAATGAGCTGGTCAGGCGGAAGATCTTCGTGTACTGCTGCACAAATGCCCTGCTGCTCGATCGCATGATGAAGCGTGTTCCGACCTCCAAGTACCTCAGTTGGGTAATCCATCTTGACGGAATGGAGACCCAACACGACATATCCGTTGGGCGCAAGGGAGTCTGGAAGACGGCTATGGCGGCGTAAAAGCGGGCTCTTGAGGCTGGATACCGAGTGTGCTCCAATACGACCCTGTTCAGGGGCTCCAACCCGGAGGACCTTCACGAACTCTTCACCCTGGTAACTGATATGGGGTTCGAAGGCGTGATGGTTACGGCAGGTTACGACTTTGTCGACGGCCCGACCCAGGACATGTTCCTTTCGCGCGAGGAGTCAATCAAGGTATTCAAAGAGATTCTAACCGACGACGCGTTGGACCGCATTCGCTTCTACAACAACCCGCTCTACCTGAGCTTTCTCAGGGGGGACCGGCACTACCAGTGCACCGCCTGGTCTAATCCCACGTACACAGTTCAGGGTTGGCGTGAGCCCTGCTACCCGCTCGCCGATAGACACACGGATAACATTGACGATCTATTCAGTCCCTCTCTCTGGGAAAACTACGGTGTGGGCGTTAACAGCAAGTGCGCCAACTGCATGATGCACTGCGGGTTCGAATCCGCAACCATCTATGAAGCCTTCCAGAGCCCCAAGGGAGCGATCTCCCTGGCGAAAGCCGTAGTCGGCAATCGCAGTGGCCTGGGCGCCAGCTAGGGCAGGTGATAGATCACGGCGGACGGGGCAATGGAGGAGTAACGGCACTTCTGGCAGCGTTGCCGGAGGAGACCCGGGGTATTCTCAATTCGGGTCAATGGCGCAGAGTCCCAGCACGGGCGTCCCTTGCATCCTACGAGGGCCGCGTTGACGGTGTCGAGGCCTTTCTGGCCGTGAGCGGCGTAGGGAGAGTCCGAGCCGAGGCGGCGGCCCGTGAGGTGTTGAAGAATCACCACCCAATCTCGGTGATCTCTCTCGGCTTTGCGGGAGGCTTGCACCCGAGACAGCGGGCAGGGGATCTCGTAGTCGCCCAGACCTTGATCCCCACGCACGGTCTGCCCAACCGGGATCAGGTACTGTGCGGCGAGGGCCCGCTTACTTCCGATCCAGCGTTGACGGACATGGCGAGACGTATCCTATCGGAGTTGAAGCTTCGTCACTACACGGGCGCTTGCGTGACTGCCTCCGGCATCGTGTCGAGCCCCGTAGAGAAAAGGCGACTGGGCGTGGTTACCGGTGCTCTGGCTGTGGATATGGAAAGCTACTGGACCGGCATGGTCTGCCAAGAATTCCGTGTTCCCTTCCTGTCCATCAGGTCGATTGTGGACGCAATGGATCGCCCGCTGCCTCACTACCTGGCCCAGGACGCTATGTGCAACAGGCCTGAAAGCAGGTGGAGGCAGGCGCTACCGGTCCTGCTGCGACCTCGACAAATCCCGAGCCTGCTTCGCCTCGCAGTTGCCGCATCAGCGGCCCGAGAATCGCTGGCCGAATTTGTGATTGGGTTCATGGGCGCACGGTCGCGGATTATCACTGCATGAAGTAACTGGGTTCTATATGCGAAGGCCCCTGGGAACGTGATGAGCTGATGTCGCACAGAGCTCTCAGGCTTGGAGTTGAGTTACCAGATGGTAGGGAAAGTAGGTACGACCCAGAAACTCCGTGTTCCGCATGAGCTACGAAATGCAGTTGCAGAGGTGGTACACCGCTCACAAGCCTACTTCACTTCCACTCAGGCTCCCGAAGGCTACTGGTGGGGCGAGCTGGAGTCCAACGCCACTATGGAAGCCGAGTACCTGTTTCTGACTCATTTCTTGGGAATAGGGGACAGAGATACTTGGCGCAAGCTCGCCAATCACCTGTTCAAAGTCCAGAGGGAAGACGGTACCTGGGGACAGTACTATGGCGCTCCAGGCGACCTGAGTACCTCGATCGAGTGTTACTTCGCCCTGAAGTTGGCCGGAGTATCGGCGGATGACCCTCGGCTTGTGAAAGCACGGGGCTTTATCCTTTCCAAGGGCGGCGTGCCACGTTCGAGGGTGTTCACCAGGATATGGCTCGCTCTCTTTGGCCAGTGGAGTTGGAAGGACGTGCCAACTCTTCCGCCGGAGATGGTGCTGCTTCCCCCATGGGTACCTATGAACCTCTACGACTTCTCTAGCTGGGCCCGGGGAACGATGCTTCCTCTGAGCATTGTATTCGCACACAGGCCGGTATGCTCCATCCCGAGTGGGTCTGCTATTCCAGAGCTCACTCCGAATGGTGAGGCTGAATCGCCTCAACCCCTGGGATTGACGAACATGATGGGAGTGGCAGGAGCTTTCCGACTGGCGGATCGTGTTCTGCGCCTGTACAACGCTCTTCCTTGGCATCCTATACGGCGACTGGCCATCAGAAAGGCCATAAGGTGGATCGTTGACCACCAGGAAGATGACGGCTCCTGGGGCGGCATTCAGCCACCTTGGGTCTACTCACTCATAGCATTGAAGGTACTTGGATACGACATAGACCACCCGATCATGCGCAAGGGAGTCGAGGGATTCAAGGGATTCACCATTGAAGAAAATGACTCACTGCGCGTCCAGGCTTGCGTATCTCCGGCCTGGGATACCTGCCTTGCGATGATTGCGCTGGAGGACTCTGGAATGCCGCCCGACAGCCCCGTACTCCGGCGTGCGAGTGATTGGCTCATTGAAGCACAGGTTACTACCGGGGGAGACTGGCAGGTGAAAGCCAAAGACACCAATCCAGGCGGATGGGCGTTTGAATTCGCCAACAGCACCTACCCGGACATCGACGACACGGCAGAAGTACTCATTGCCCTGAATCGGGTCATAACCGGAGATTTCCACCGGAAGGATGCAGCCATCAGACGAGGCGCTGAATGGATGCTGGGAGTGCAAAGCGGCAACGGAGGCTGGGCAGCCTTCGACAAGGACAACACACGCCGTGCCGTCGCTGAGATTCCGTTTGCCGACTTCGGAGAGATGATAGATCCACCCAGCGCGGACGTTACTGCGCACGTCGTGGAGGCCCTGGCGCGCCTCGGATATCCGAAAGACGCACCACCATTGCGGCGTGCAGTGCAGTACCTGCTCAGCGAGCAGGAGTCTGATGGCTCCTGGTTTGGACGGTGGGGCGTCAACTACCTGTATGGAATCGGCGCTGTCCTACCTGCCTTGGAGGCGGTCGGCGAAGACATGCACAGCGAGGCGGTGCGCCTGGCCATTGACTGGCTCCTGGCTCATCAGAACCGGGATGGCGGGTGGGGTGAGACCTGCGCCAGCTACGCCGACCCCACTCTGACTGGCCAGGGGCCGAGTGCCGCCTCTCAGACCGCATGGGCTTTGCTCGCCCTTCTGGCGGCTGGGGAGTGGGAGCATCCCTCCGTCTATCGCGGGATGAGTTACCTAGCGGCCACTCAGAGGGAGGACGGGACCTGGGACGAACCGTGGTTTACGGGCACCGGATTCCCCGGCTACGGCGTGGGCGGACGGGTCGCGAGTGCCAGGCAGCCGGGCGGTCCTCATCAGGGCGCCGAACTCTCTGCCGGGTTCATGATCAAGTACCACCTCTACAGAAACTACTGGCCGTTGATGGCGCTGGGTCGTTTTCTGAGGTACGCAGACAATGGCGTGTCGAAAAGCACTGCCAACTGACCGACCGGAGTCTGAGACCCGGCGTAATCGTAGTGGAGGCCGGGTCTGGAGTGTCCGACCGCCGTCGCACCGGGTTTCATCTATCTAAATGACTTCAATCCGACATGGAATGATCCTGAACTTGGATATCGTCCAGAGTGGGTCATTCGTCTGAACGACAGCTGTGGGGTAACTCCACACAGGCAGCTGCTGTCATGCTATGCCCCGCAGTTGCTCCACGAAACTGCACTGTATTACCCTCATCTACAAGCTATACCATGTGTGATACTATCGCCGTGTGAGAGTCGCGGCCGAACCCGCCTGGGTTCTGATACCGTTGGCTCCGAGGGAGTATCGCATGTCGGACACTGCAATGTTGATCACAGCTTTTTCGGGGCTTACTGTCGCGGTTGGCGCGCTACTGGTCTCAGTAGGTGTTCTGTATCTCGTGATGAAGATCGGCAACGCCATCGAGTCCATGTCCGGAGACGATTAGTAGCTAGTTCGAGTAAGCTACCCGCCGTCCTGGCTCACTCCTGATTTGACGAGACCTCTCTTCCCTGTAGAGCAGGGAAGCGTCCCGGAAGGTGTCGGTCCCAAAGAGCTATTTCCTCTGGAGACCCTCACGCTAGCCTAAGACCGGGTCTGCGACCTCAGTGCCTACCTGCCCTCCTTCATAAAGTCGGCCAGCCTTTCGCCGATCATTATCGTGGTGGCATTCGTGTTGGCGCGTATGCAGTCTGGCATGACCGACGCGTCCGCGACGCGCAGGCCCTCTATGCCCCTCACATTGAGGTACTGGTCCACTACCGCCATCGGATCGGAGTCGGGACCCATCTTGCATGTCCCTGAAATGTGGTGAGAAGTGCCCGAGTTTCGCCGCAGCCAGTCGTCCAGCGCGTCGTCGTCGGCCAGCTCATCGTCAGTCGGCATCATCCTCTCGATCAGTATGTCCTTGAACGCAGGATGTTCCCCAACGCGTGCGCCCAGTCGGATCGCCTCACGCATTCGTCGCAGGTCCTCTTCGTCCTGGTAGTAGTTGTAGTTCAGGAACGGCTGCTGGTGCGGGTCGGTGGACCGGAGCGTTAGCTCACCTTGTCCCAGGGCAAGCTGAAGGCTCGCTCCCATGCCTATGTAGTTCAGGTCGTCATCGATCTGGATGTGCGCCGGACGGTGCTCGCTCGTCATGAGCATGGCGCTTAGCTGCATGTCGTTACGAAGGGGCGAGCCCTCGACGGTGTACCGAAGTCCGACCTGGATAACCGGGGCCTGCAGATCGGGCTTGTCACCGGCGGCGCGGTAGATGACGGCCGCTGATGGATGATCGCGAAGGTTCTTGCCCACGCCGGGAGAGTCAAGCACGACGGGTATGCCGAAGCTCTGCAGGTGATCGGCTGGGCCAATGCCGGACAGCATCAGTAGCTGCGGAGAGGCGATAGCGCCGCTGCTGACGACGATCTGGTCGCCCTCGACGGTGAAGACTTCGCCGTCGCTCTCAACCTCGATACCCACAGCGCGGCTGCCATCGAACAGGACACGCCGCGCCGTGACGCCTGCTCGAACCGTGAGGTTCAAGCGGTGCCGGGCCAGGTCCAGGTAGTTGAGCGCCATGCTCATACGGACGCCGTTGATCGTGTTCCTGGCTCGCGGCGACACGCCGGTTGACTCGGGATGGTTCTGGTCCTCGCTTATCGGGTAGCCCTCCGACACGCACGCATCCTCGAACGCCAGGGCGTAGGACAGCCACTCGCTGCGAGGGTATCGGCGCACCGGGACAGGACCGTCGGAGCCGTGGAAGTCGTCGCCACCAAAGTCGAGGTCGGTCTCCAGCTTATTGAAGTAGGGCAGGCACTGTACGAAGCCCCACTCATCGTTGCCCCATTCGGCCCAGCGGTCGTAGTCTTCCGGGATGCCCCTGAACAGCACCTGCCCGTTGACCGCGCTGGAGCCTCCTGTGGCCCTACCACGGGGGATCTGAAGCTCAGCTGCTCAGGTGTTATCTGGCCGGTGTAGCCCCAGTTGTGAGGGCCGTAGGCGGACAGCCAGACGTTGTTGCCCAGCTTGAGATCGTCCGGCAGGGTTTCAAAGTCTGGATAGTCCGGACCCGCCTCCAGCAGCAGCACCGAGCGGTCGGAGTCCTCCGACAGCCGCGTCGCTATGGCGCAACCCGCCGAGCCCGCTCCCACTACGATAACGTCGTACTTCATCGGCCCACCTCACTGTCTCTGTTCCCATTCAGGCGTCAACACACACGCTCAGCAGATGATACTGGATTGAGGTGGATTGCGCACTGTCTGAAGGGGACAGAGACAGGGGTAGGGGTCTGTCAGAGGGGGTAGTTGATGTACATGGGAGGAGCGCGGCCGTCGAAGTAGTATGGGCTGTTGCGGTCGTCTTCGGGGTAGTAGATGGGTCCGTCGTGCAACTTGCACCTGGGATGTCCGCACTTTACCAGCCTGAATGACGTCGGGATATTGGGAGTGGGGGACCAACGCTTGTGTTCATCGCGGGTGGGCGGAGGACCAGGGTCGGGAGGTGCTTCAGGCTCTGACTCGACCTTGGCTTGAGCTTCTGCCCTGGCTTTGGCCTGCTGGGCCTGGCGTTCGGCCTCCTCTTTTGCCCTGCGCTCACGGTCTGCGGCGATCTGGTTTCGGCGTTCGAGCTTCGTGTCTATCATCGCGTTGAATTTGGCTGCTTCTTCAGCCATTATGGCCTTGAATTCCTCGGGGTCCAGGGAGTTCCTCCACTCGTAGAACCACTTCTGGGATTTCTCCCATGCCTCATCGAAGGCTGAAAGGTCCGAAACGTGTGGTGGATTGTCTGGATCCGGCTCCGGTTGGGCGAGTGCTGTCCTGAGGCGGTCGTCGCTCTCGATGATCGGGGCCACCTCTTCCCAGAAGGCGGCCCAGGTCTGGGCTTGCTCCTCGGGCTTGTGGGGGGAGTCGGGATCGGCCTCGGTGGTCTGTTCTGAGGAGTGAGTGGAGAGGAGTGAGGAGTGAGAGGGTGTTGGTTGGTCTTCGTGCTTTTCACCCTCACCCCAGCCCTCTCCCCCAGGGAGAGGGGGATTGATGGAGAGTGTGTGCACAGCGGCAGCGGCTTCTTCTCTGGCGTGTTTGCCGAAGCCTCGGCTTAGGAGTTCTCTGGCTGCGGCCATGCTGTGGTGGGGGCCGAATGCTTTTAGCTCTCCCTCCATGACGTTGATCAGGAAGCGGACGACTGATGCACCGTCGTCGGTGGACTCTTTGATTTTCTTTGCGAGGGCGATGTCGAATGTCGACTCGGTCGAGGAGCCGGAGTCGGACCTTGGTCCAGATGGCTCCGGCGGGTTGTCGATGATGAAGTCGATGGCGTCGTCGCGTTCGGCCACGGTGGACTTGCAGGAGCAGCCGTACCTGGTGAGCAGCCTGGCCGCGCCGAGTCTGTGGCACATCTTGAAGCCGTTACGTTCGTCCCCGTTTCGAGAACGGGGCAGGCTCCCGTATCGAGAACGGGGCAGGTCCGTCATGACTTCTATGAGGAAGTCGATGACGGTGTCGCCGTTGTCGGTCTTGGCCTGGATTCTGTGAGAGAGGTTCATGGGCCTGTTGGCAGTCTGCTATTAGTATATATGTTCTGTTAGTTATGGTAGCGGGTGGTGGTGGTTGCGTCAAGGGGGTTTTTCGAGGAGTGAGTGGAGAGGAGTGAGGAGCGAGAGCCGCCCCTAGACCACCACGCCTGGGTTCCGGCCCCGTATCGGAGTACGGGGTGACGTTCTTTCGCGGGAATGACGGGTAGAGCGCGTTTTCGGGTTGTTCTCGCGCGGTCAGGACTTTGGAGCGGGTGATGGGATTCGAACCCACGACATTCTGCTTGGGAAGCAGACACTCTACCCCTGAGTTACACCCGCTCGCTGGACCCAACCGTCTGGGCAGTGTACGCCCGGGAAGTGTACGATTGAACGGAATTCTACCAGAACACAGGGTCTTTCGGTTATCCAGATTCGCTAGCGCTCCGGCCTGTGGATTCCCGCTTTCGCGGGAATGACGAATATCGGGAGGCTCTTCAGTTTGCAAACAATCGAATGACCCTGTACCAGAACAGACACAATCGTCAAAGACATCAAGGAGACCACGCAATGGCCCTTACACCGGCAATCCTGGAAATCGGCACAGGCATCGACCTTCACGGACAGGACTACACCCGCGCAGCGCGCAGGGCCGTCTGGGACGCCGTCCACCACAGCAGTCTCATGTTCCTGGGGCTTCTCGGACCTGACACGTCAAAGGAGATGATCGTCGACGTCACCGTGGCGATCCCCAATCCCGACGCGGTCGACGCCGAGGAGGTCCTCGCGGTTCTGCCTCACGGCAAGGGTCGGCTCACGACAGTGCAGGGGGGACTGGAGATCGAGGCCAGAGAGGGCTCCGGCGACAAGACCGTGGTAGCCACAGCCGCCATAGTAGTCCGCGTCGACGTCTAGGGCAGGGGGTCAGTTGATTGAGGTTTATGGTAGGGGGGCAGGTTTGAAACCTGCCCCTACGCAGGGCCATCCGCTGCGGGGCGGACGCCCTTCAGGCCCGGTAGCTCCTCCAGGGGAATGACGACGCCTGTGGCCTCGTATGTCTCGATCAGCCGACGCATGTCCGGTGGGACGGGGCGAGACTTCCCGGCATCGCTGTCGAAGTCCACGTGGACGACCTCCGCCTTCAGCACCAGCGCTCCGGACCGCGAATCGCGGATCTCGGACCGCGTCGTGATGCTCGAGTTCCCAATGCGCTCGACCCGCCAGTACAGGTCGATGATGTCGTCGACGCGCGCCGGAGCGACGTACTCCATGGTCACCTTGACTGTAGCGGTGTCGAAGTGACGCCGACCTTCAGGGTCATACAGGGCGATTCCCAGGTTGCGGAAGTAGGCCGCCATCGCGACTTCCAGGTAGCTGAAGTAGGCGCCATTGAAGACGATGCCCTGAGGGTCGCATTCAGCCCACCTGACGCGAATGCGGCAGTGGAATCGAAAATCGTTCATTTGATCGAAGACAGTCCTCTCTCACTAGAGAAGTGCATGACTCTGACGAAAGGTGTGGTGTGGATTCCCGCTCCCCGTTTCCACGGGGACAAGCTTCGCGGGAATGACGGGTGGTGGCGAGAATGACGGGTGGTGGCAGGAATGACGGGTGGGCTGTGGAATGACGATTGGCGGTGTGCGATTTTAGTGGGTGAACATTTCACCCTCACCCCAACCCTCTCCCCCGTATCGAGTACGGGGCAGGCTCTGAGGGAGAGGGGGTCAGTTGGGTGGCATTCATGCTTGGCTGTACACTTTTACCTACCCCTGTCAGCCCCCGTATCGAGTACGGGGCAGGCTCTGAGGGAGAGGGGACCTTCGATCCCGCACACAGGTTCAAACAAGCCAGGGTCTTTCGATTATCGTTCTGGCCTGCTTCCCTATTGTCATGCTGAGCCTGTCGAAGCATCTGGTCAGCAGACCCTTCGCTTCTCTCAGGGTGACAGATCGTGGATAATCGAAAGACCCTATCAAACAAGTAGGCAAGTGCAAAACTCCACCAGTAGTAGTCTCGTCACTCCCGCGAAAGCGGGAGTCCAGTATGGTGAACGGTGGTTGCTGGCCTGTGGATTCCCGCTTTCGCGGGAATGACGGGTAGGAATTCGGGGTTTTGCACTTCTATCAAACAAGCACACTTCCTTGACACCTATTTCATGCCAAAGATATACTCGGAATTGTGGATACGCAACTGACAGCAACATGCAAGGTAGTACGCGCCGACGCGCTAGAGGTCGAGGTCTCCTCTGGGAGCATGACCCGGCTGGCGGGCGTGTCGAAGGCTCTTGCGGGCACCGAGGGGATACACCTGGCGATCGCCACAATTCCCCCGGCGTGCGCCGCCGGTCCCCACTACCACCTCAACTGCGAGTCCGCCATCTACGTGGTGAAGGGTAGGGGACGGTTTCTGTCCGGCGAGAATTTGCAGAACGCCGACGAGATCGGCCCTGGCGACTTCATCTACGTACCACCCAACTCGGTACACCAGCCTATCAACGACAGCACGTCGGAGCCGATGGAGCTGATAGTAGCGAGGAACACGCCGGTCGAGATCGTCGTCGAGTACGATCCCGAGCCGGTCGGAGCGCGGGCAGACTAGCCGCGCACAACCCTGGGGCCATTAGCTCAGCCGGTTAGAGCGCAGTCCTGATAAGACTGAGGTCCGTGGTTCGAGTCCACGATGGCCCACCAATTTCGGCCTAAGCGTACCGTATTCATAACTCCTCATCCTCTGTGGTTGCTGTTCTTGCATCGGAGTTCATGGCCGATGGGAATGGCGCTTGCTGTTTCAAGGGAAGGGAATAGTCCACGGCGACACTCTGTCCAAGCCTGTCCTGGTTGCGGCAATACCGGGGGGAGTTGACATGCTTCCGTTGAGCCGACTTCCATCTGCCGCCTGCGCGAAGTATTGCATCTTGGTAACAAATACGTTACCATATCTTACATGATCGAGATCAGAGAATACGTCGATAATCGGGGACGCAGTCCATTCGGGCGCTGGTTCGACGGTCTCGACGCCGGGGCGGCGATCAGGGTGCGGACGGCCCTCGCCCGAATGGAGGCTGGAAATCTGTCCAACGTCAGAGGCGTTGGCAGAGGAGTGCTGGAGTGCCGCATAAACGTCGGCCCAGGCTACAGGATCTACTTCGGCAGGGACGGAGACACTCTGGTAGTCCTTCTCGGCGGTGGAACGAAAGTGCGCCAGCAGAGGGACATCGAGAATGCTCGTGAGCTCTGGCAAGAGTACAAGCGTCGCAAGCAGCAGGAGGTGTGAAAGATGCCACTCACCCGTGACTTCAAGGAGACCGTGCAGGCCCGCGCCGAGCGCGACCCGGAATTTCGAGAAGGGTTGCTAAAGGAAGGTGTCGAGTGCCTGCTTGCCGGGGATGTCGATACGGGCAAGATCGTCCTGCGTGACTACATCAACGCCACCGTCGGGTTCGAGGAGCTTGGTTCCCTGACCGGCAAGCCGCCCAAAAGTCTGATGCGCATGTTCGGGCCGTCCGGCAACCCCTATGCTCGCAATCTATTTGAGGTCATCAGTCGCATTCAGCAGCACGAGGGTGTCCAACTCGAAGTGATCGCCGTTCGATAGTTGAGTGTCCTTCCTGTCAGTGATGGTCGGCCTTCGTAACCACAATGGATCGCCCAAACCTGAGTCTGGCAGACTGGTGTGGGGTAGGGGCCGTTATGCCGAAGGTAGGGCGGTGAGCTGAGGGAGGTCCCAGGTTCTGGATTCCCGCTCCCCGTTTCCACGGGGACAAGCTTCGCGGGAATGACGGATTAGGTAGTGTCTCATAAACTACGACGGGCTCCAGACGGGCCCGGTGGCCGCATCTGGAGCCCGAAGCTCTCAGCTTATGTCCGGTTAAGTCCTATCCGAACCCCAGGAAGAGGTTGATTACCTCGATGACCTCGTCCCTGGTGATCTTGTTGGCACCAGATCCGAAGAGGAATTCGGTGATGGCGGCAATGACCTCGCCCCTATCGATCTCCCCGTCGGCGTTGCTGTCGTACCGGTGTATCGCCACCGCATTGGCCGTTATGCCGACGGCGGTCTGGTTGGGACCGTC
Source organism: Dehalococcoidia bacterium (assembly GCA_034428835.1). GTDB lineage: Bacteria > Chloroflexota > Dehalococcoidia > Lucifugimonadales > UBA1123 > VXRN01. The sequence continues at coordinate 6,666 of DAOUHG010000245.1, read as the reverse complement.
CGCGTCGGTGTAGGTCGCCGTGGCGCGGAGGTATCGGCCTCCGTCGGCCTTGACCGGCGTGTAGGACGCGGACGTCGCGCCGGAGATGGCTGTCCAGCTGCCGCTCGCGGACGACGACGTTGACCACTCCCACTGCCAGGAGACTCTGCCTGTCGGTGTGCCGTCCGGGTCGGTGAGTCTGGCGGTCACGGCTGTGTCGACCACCGGTTGGGCAGGGGACAGGCTCACGCTGCCGTCGTTAGGCGTCGCGGACGCGCCCACGACCATGGCGGACGTTACCGCCTCCGCGCTCTTGCCGGGGCCCTGCCGGTCGGTGTAGCTGGCGGTCGCCTGCAGGTAGTTGCCCGCGTCGGCCTCGACCGGCGTGTACGTCGCCTGCGTCGCGCCCGCGATGGCGGACCACGACGACGGGTCGGTGTTGGACGTTGACCTGGCCCACTGCCACGAGACATTGGACGTTATTTCACCGTCGGGATTGCTGCCTGTTACGCTGTCGAGATCGGTGAGCGAGGCTGTAAGCTCGACACCAACGCTCGGCTGGGTCGTCGGCGATATGGTTGCCGTGCCATCCTCGTCCACGTTGGTTACGGTGACGGTCACGGCCTGCGTGTCGGATAGACTGCCCATGGCGGCCCTGACGGTCAGCCGGTAGCTGTTGTCGCCGCTTTGGGATGCCGGGCTCTCGAAGTTCGGCGCTGCATTGAATGTCAGGTCGCCGCTCTGCGACAGGGAGAATAGACTGCTATCCGTACCTTCGAGCGCCAGCCGCGCGCCAGCCGAGTCCGGGCCTGTGGCCGAGTAGTTCGCGACTACTGCGGTGCTGTTCTCCTCGTACGATACAAATGCCAGACCGGATACGTTGAGGCCACGCTCCATGATTACAGGCGCCTCGTTCACATCGATGACGTTGATAGTCACGGTGATGGTGTCGCTGGCGAGCGAGGAGTCCGTAGCCGTCACGACGACGGCGTAGGTGTTCTTCGTCTCGTAGTTCAGCTCCGTTCCCTCCTTCAGGGTGATCTGACCGTTTGCCCAATCGATCTCGAAGGAAGACTGGTCACGACCGCTCAGCATGTAGGTCAGTTCGTCGCCGGTGTCATCGTCCGTGGCGTCAGCGTCCGTGGCGTCAACGTTGTCATTAGAGGGATTTGTATCATCAAGGGTCATACCGTCCTGGTTTACGACGACACGCGTGCTAGAATCTGAATTCTCCTTGATGTACCGCACCGTCTGTTTCCCGCCGACGTTCGGGTCCTGGTCGGCGAACTGCTGGGGTGTGGCGTTGGTGGTGGTCTTGGCCTGTACCACAAACGCAGACGCCATCGAGGCCGTGTCGGACTTGGACTCGTCCACATTGGTGCCGCCCAAATTCTCACCCATTGCGCTATCGGTATAGGTCACAGTCGCCTGGAGGTATTGATTGAGGTTCGCCTCAGTCGGTTCGAATGTTGCCGACGTGGCGCCCACGATGTTTGTCAGGGTGCCGCTGCAGACGGTACTATCGGCATTCAAACTCGCACATTGTTCCCACTTCCAGGAGTCGTTACGTGCACTGCCGTCTGGGTTGTCCAGGTTGGCGGTAATACGCACGCCAACCTCGGGCTGGCGGTTGGACAGAGTCACTGTAGCAGGCTCGTCAGCATTGGTTACTGTCACTGCGCTACAGGGCGAGTATCGGTCTTCTTGTCGCTGCTGTTGTCAGTGACGGTGACGATGACGTCGTACACGTAGTTGCGACCGGAGTCAGAAGGCTTCTCATAGTCGGAGGGCTTGAACCAGAGATACACAATGTTGCTTGAGGAGTCTTCGGCGTTAACGTCACCGCATGCGGTGGTCGTGTCTTCACTATCGCAGAGGGAGAACATGGCCTCGTCAGCACCCGACAACGACCACTTCAGACCTTCGTCCTCTTCATCATCGTCGGTAGCCGTGTATGAGGACAACGATGTGGTCGCCATACTCTCCGGTGTGCTAGTTGCGTCGAGGTTTGCATTCTCCGCAACCTCATCAATCTTTGGATCCTCCTGCAAGTCGGTGAGCATGATGGTCACTTCGCTGGAAGAAATCAGTCCTGACGGATCAGTAGCAGTTACGGTGACCTCGTATCCATCAGTAGGTTGAGTCTCGTGATTCAGCGTGACGTTGTTGGCAACGGTGATCTGACCGGTTCCCCGACCAATCTCGAAGTTTGTCGAGTGACCGCTGCCGTCAGTTGTGTCAGCCATCGCGTATGTGAGTACCTGCTGCTCGCGGCTCTCATCGAGGTCGTCTGCCATGACTCGTGCGCCTACGTTGGTACCTGCAGGCGAGTTCTCGGCGATCTCACGAGATGTGGTCGCGTTCGTGGGGCGGGCATTGTCGTTGTTGAGCTCTACGTCTGGATCCTGGCCCGGGAACAGCGGAGCGGTGTTGGCGTAGTCTACGTCGCGCGCTTTTTTGGTTGAGATGACCTCAGCGGTCTTGGTGGCCGTTGCTGGTTCGGTCTGACCGTCAGTGTAGACAACGGTCGCCCGTATGTAGCTGCCCACGTCGCTTTCGTTAGGTGTGTAGGCGGCAGTATTCGAGCCAACAGTGGAAGTGGCCCCTGTCCCGGTGCTGGTTATCCAAGGACCTGTGCGAGACGTTGAGCGGCTCCATGTCCACTCCTGATTGGCTAGGTCGCCATCTGCATCCGATAGGGTTGCTGCCAGTGAAACGTCGCTCTTTGGCTTGATCGCGTCCAGACTGACTTCACCATCCTCATCTACATTCATGACAGTGATGGTTACTGTCAACGGGGTCGAGATCGTGCCGTCTGAGGCAGTGATGGTTACGGTGTATTCGTTGTCTGTATCGGTATCAATCGGGACCTCATAGTCTGGAGCGACCTTGAAGCTGAGGATGCCGTTCTGGAAGTTGAAGTCCTCGGCATCGTCGCCAACTAGGGTCAGGGTGACTGTCTCCTTCTCAGGATCGGTGGCGGCATAGGTGTATTCGTTCTGTTTACTACCAACGCGGAGGGAGCTGGAACCCTCGGCGTATTCCGTGGAGGTCGCGCCAGACGTGAAGACGGGCGATTCGTCTTCATTGCCTACATTGACTCTCACGCTGAGGTTGTCGGACTTGTTGGCACGGTTCTTGACATTTATGCTGACGTTGTAGGTTGACTTCTTCTCGCGGTCAAAAGATGACCTGGTGGTCAATGCTCCGTTTGCTGGGTTAATCGTGAACGCGGAGGAGTCGCTGCCACTGAGGGAGTACGTAAGGATGCCGTCGCCGCTGTCGACGGCCGTAGCGGTGTAGGTAACTGCTCCCGGTTCGGCGTTCTCCGTTACTGTAGCTTCTACAGAACTGACCCCTTCGCCGCCGGTCCCCCAGACAGGGGTGGTCGCCGGGTTGGTATTAGCTTGGACGCTGTCGACATTTGCAGATGCGGTCTGAGTATCAGCCTCGCGGTCGTTGTAGCTCGCCATTATGAACAAATTGCCGCTACCATACCCTGCATGAGGAGTGAATTTGTTGGAAGTGCTCCCCGTTCTTTCCGTGGAGGTCGCGCTATCGGTCCACGTCCATGTAACTCTACCGGAAACCCCGTCGGGTTCGTTCAAGGTGGCAGTGAGGGATGTTCCAACCCTGGCGCCGCGGTTGGACAGGGTAATTGTGCCGGGCTCCTGGAAGTTTCGGACCACGACGGTGACTTCCATTGTTCCCGTGTGCCCCGCACTGTCAGTAGCTACCACGGTGAGGTTGTAGGTGTTCCTTTGTGCGAGGTTGCTGCCGCTGCGCCAGGGCACTTCGTAGTTCGGCGCTTCCTTGAAGCTCAGCTGCCCATTAGGAATGACAAACCTTGCGCGATCCCTGCCAGAAACAGACCATATCAAATCATCATCGTCGTCTTCAGGATCAGTTGCGATGTAGGGACTGCCTAAGGTGAGTGTCGGGGCAGGTTCGTGAGAGTTTTCGGGGAGGTCGTGGGAAGCAGAACCGATGGTCACCGTGGGATTCTCGTCTACGTCGGTGATGTTGATGGTTACGGTAACTTCACTGTACCTGTCCGTGGGGTCGGTGGCCCTTACGGTGACGGTGTCGATGTTGGGTTCGTCGATCTCGTGGTCCAAGGTCACGCCGGGGGCCACAGTAAGCTGACCGGTGGCGCCTTCGATTTCGTATGAGACTGCGTCTCCATCGGACCGCAGCGTGTAGGTCAAAGTCTCCTGACTGCCGTCTGCGCCCTCATCGGTTGCGGTGATGAGTGCACCTACATTGGTTCCGGCACTGGAGTTCTCGGCTATGTCTCTGCTTGTTGTCGCGCTCGTTGTTCTGCTGTTTCCGATGATGGTTGGATCCTGATTTGGGAACAGGGGAGGCACAGGCAGTAGTTGGCGCGAAGCACCGTGTTGGCGGACATTGCGGTTGCTGTCTTGTCTAGTTCAATGTCCTCGTCCTCGCCTTCTGCTGGGGTTGGCGTGTGGCCGTCCGCATACGTGGCCGTCACTTGGAGGTGATGACCGCGGTCCGCCTCCACTGGCATGTAACTTGTCGAAGTGGAGTTCTCTTCGATATCAACACAGGTGTCAACCTCCATGGTTGAGCACCTCGCCCACTGCCAATTTGTCGTATCTTCGTAATCCGTGTGGGTCAAGTCGGTTTGGACTGGAGCAGCGGCATCATCACTGTTAGGCTCACCATCCGGGTCTTCCAGCATAGTGACGTCAAATGACACATTCTCCTGGGGCTGTAGAGACGAAAGACCGATCACTCCAGGCTCGTTCAGGTTTATCACCATTACGGTGATGGTCTCCGTGTTCATTCTTGGAGGACTTTTGCTGTCGGTTGCTACGACCGTGACCGTGTATGTGTTGTTGTCGCCGTCATCAGTCGGAACCTCGTAGTTGGGCGTGTTCATGAAGGTGAGTACGCCGTCCTGCGAGATTTCGAAGTCACCCTCGTCAGGGGAGGTCGCATCATCAGAGATCGACCACGTGATGTCGTCTCCATCCTCGTCGGTGGCCGTGAAGGTGGTGACCTGACTCACGCCTTCGTCGACCATCTTTGGCCCTTCTTGGGCAAACGCCGGTAAGAGCGACTGAGACGCCAGGACTGTGACCGCCAGCAGGATACCTGCGAGCAGGAGGGTTCTTGCTATCGTGCCAGAAGGGATAATGTGCGACATCCGGTACCTCATTTCACCAATCTTGTGTGAATCGGACCTTGCCTCTTGAGAAAAAGACCTCGCCATGAAAACGCTCCAATATAGTGAATGGCTGCATCCCCCTCGGGCCGGGGTGACCCGCGTGGGGAGTGGTGCTGCCCTATTAATACGGATTGATACAGGCTGGATTGTCGCAACCGCCATCCGAAAATGTCAACGTGGAGAGGGGTCTAATTGGGATGAGTTTAAGAAAAGTCCGAAAGAGGAGGGAGGGGCGAGAGGGACGAGAGGAGTGAGTGGAGAGGAGTGAGGAGTGAGAGGGGTTTTCACCCTTGCCCCCGTATCGGAGTACTGGGGTGGCTCCGGCCCTCTCGATGAGGGAGAGAGGGGTAGGTATTCGTACTTTTCACCCTCACCCCAACCCTCTCCCTGAGGGAGAGGGGGTCTGTTGGGTGGCATTCATGCTTGGCTGTACACTCTTACCTACCCCTGTCAGCCCCCGTATCGAGTACGGGGCAGGCTCTGAGGGGGAGGGCCGAATCTCACTCCTCACTCCTCTCGACTCACTCCTCGTTGCTGGTCCAGGTGTTGGCTACGTCTATGGCGCGGGAGAACTGGACTCCGGCGAAGCCGTGGATGTGGTCGATGAGTCGTTCGAGCATTCGGAGGCGTCCGGGGCGGCCTATGACGTGGGGGTGCATCGTGAGCACGAAGGCGCGTCCGTAGTGGTAGGCGCCCTCGAATCCGTTCGACCACACATCGTAGACGTGTCCTGGGCTCGCCATCGGCGACCTGGACCCGAGGGAGGGCGCGTAGGAGAAGTAGGGGGCGTCGTCCAGCTCCCAGTGGACGGGGATCTCTACGATCGTGCGGTCGTCCACGGACACCACGTAGGGGACGTCGTCGCCCATGAGGCTGGAGTCGTAGGTGAATCCACGGTCGGCTAGAAGCTCCAGGGAGTGTTCGCTAAGCTCCCAGCTAGGCGACCTGTATCCGGCAGGGGCGCTGCCGGTCAGTCGAGAGAGAATCTCGATGCCGCGGTCGAGGACGTCGGCCTCCTCGTCCCTGGTGAGGGTCGCAGGAGGCTCGTGCATGTAGCCGTGGTGGGCGACCTCGTGGCCGCGGGCGACGATGTTCCGAACCAGGTCCTCGTGGGTCTCGGCCACGTAGCCGGGAATGTAGAAGCTGGCGGGGATGTCGTGGCGGTCCAGCAGGTCGAGAATGCGCGGAGTCGCGACCGACGGGCCGTACTCGCGCGCCGACATGAGGCTCGGCAGGTTGGCAGAAGCCGGGTCGCGGTTGATCGCGCTGGATACGCCGTCGATGTCGAATCCGAGCATCACCATACATCTTGTGTCGTTGGGCCAGATTCCGGTCATGGTGGGTCTCCAAGAGTTAAAGCTAGGGCCAATGGTACACGATGCATCCATGTCAGTAACTCCCTCTCCCAGTTCACGAGCCTGTGTCAGGTTGGTAGGTAGGGATTTCACCCTCACCCCCGTATCAAGTACGGGGCAGGCTCTAGCCCTCTCCCT
>DAOUHG010000244.1:0-32187 GCA_034428835.1 Dehalococcoidia bacterium | reverse complement strand
TAGGCAAGATCAAGCACTACCGAAGGATATTCTCACGATTCGACAAACTCGACAGCAGATACCTCGGATTCCTACAATTCGCTGCTGTTCTCATATGGCTGCACTGAAATGTCAACACTACCTAGACACTCCGATGTGGAATTGAGGTCGATAGAGTTTACAACGGATCGAGTCCGTCTGAGCCATCTGGTAACATTCAGACCACCATCAGTTGGGTTCCGGGCATTTCGGACCGAGACCCGAACAACACAGATACGATATGGAGGCGCTCAAATGCAGGTCGGATTCTTTACTATGCCACTGCACCCTCCGGGGTCCGATATCACACAGACACTCGAGGACGACCTCCACCAGATCGAGGTGCTGGACGAACTCGGCTACGCCGAGGCATGGATAGGTGAGCACTTCACGACGGTGTGGGAGAACATCCCCGCGCCTGACATATTCATCGCCAACGCGCTCGCGCGCACGAAGAATATCAAACTGGGCACTGGGGTAACCTGTATGCCCAACCACAACCCGTTTATGATCGCGCACCGTATCGCCCAGCTCGACCACATGGCACGCGGGCGTTTCCAGTGGGGCGTCGGCTCTGGCGGGTTCCCGGGTGACTTTGAGGTATTCGGCTTCGATCCGCGCGGCGACGCGCATAGGAAGATGACCCGCGAGTCCATCGACACGATCATCAGGATCTGGAACGACCCCAAGCCGGGAGTGTATGAAAGCGAGTTCTGGCGGTTCACAATCCCCGAACCGGTGGACAATCTCGGTCTGCGGTTCCACGTCACGCCATACCAGAAGCCACACCCGCCGATTGGCGTCGCGGGAGTGTCCCCGAACTCCGACACGCTGATCCTCGCAGGCGAGCGAGGATGGATACCGATGAGCATCAACCTCGTACCATCGCGCATCCTCAGCACACACTGGGACGCGGTTGAGAAAGGGGCCGCGACATCCGGTCTGTCCCCGAGTCGCGCTGAATGGCGAATTGCCAGAGAGGTGTATGTCGCCGAAACATCCGAACAGGCGCGAGAAGAGGCGCTCAACGGCGTGCTCAGACGGGACTTCGAGCAATATTTCCTGCGGCTTATGCCACAACTTGGGATGCTGGACCTGTTCAAGGTGGACCCTGACATGCCCGACTCGGACGTAGATGCTGAATACCTCGTGGACAACGTCTTCGTAGTGGGAAGCCCGGACGAGGTGGTGGACAAGCTCGGCACTCTGTACGACGACGTAGGCGGATTCGGCGTGCTGCTGGCTATGGGACACGAGTGGCAGCCCTACGAGAACTGGGTGCGTTCTATGGAACTTCTGGCCAAAGAGGTGGTTCCCAAGCTGCCAACGCCAGCCTGACACAGTGACCGACACCGATCCGCCACCATGTATTTCACATGGCGGAGATGAACGGCGTCTGACGCCCTAGGAACAGAATCCATGCAGCCAGGAGAAATCCTCCTAATACAGTTAGACGCCGGCCCGCGCCTGGCTCGATACATCGACACAGCCGGAAACCGGCTACGTGTAGCCATCGGTCGCAACCGTGAGGCGAGAATTCCACAGTCGCGTGTTCTCCACGAGACAGGCGTCAATGCTGCATCGTACGAGGCTGTCGAGCAACTTAGGCAGCAAGCCGAGGCAGCTCTCAGCGAACTGGACATCGAGGAAGTTTGGGACATCGTCTGCGATGATGGCGACGCGCTGACCCTGTCTGACATAGGTGAGCTGTACTTTGGCGCTGAGCCATCAGTACAGCAGACTGTGGCGATTCTGCTGCACCTCATAGACGACGACCTGCTGTTTATTCGGGATGGGTCGCACTTCTTGCCCCGCGACCGCGAGACCGTCGCCACGATGATCGAACGACGGCAGAGGCAGCAACAGCGCACTTCGGACACTAACGAGCTATCGGCAGCGTTCCGGGCAGGCGTGATTCCAGAAAGTCGCACCGAATATCAGTCGGTGATCCTGGAGCAGGTCAGAGCCTTCGTGCTGCACGGGGATGACTACACACGCGCCAACTTCGTCAAGCAGTTCCTGGAGACCGCGGGAGTGCGTGGGCGCGACCTTCAGCGGGCCGCGTTCGAAGCGCTAGTGGTCCTGGGGCTAATGGACCCCGACGAGCATCTGGCTTTAGAACGGGCAGAAATCGTGGCTGAGTTCCCAGAACAGGTCAACGTTGAAGCCGGGTTGGCGGACCAGCTTCGACTGCTGTCAGATGACGATCGCGCAGACCTGAGCGGCCTGCTGACGATCACAATAGACGACTTCGAGACACGAGACCGCGACGACGCGCTGTCAATCGAGCCACTGGATGGAGGCTCGCATCGTGTCGGCATTCACATCACAGACGCCGGCGGGCTGATCGAGGCTGGTTCTGCGCTAGACATAGAGGCTGACCGCAGGATGTCGGCGCTTTACCTGCCCGAGCAGACCATCAGCATGTTGCCGCCAGCGGTGTCGGCCGGCTCAGGAAGCTTGAACCCCGGAGAGCTGAGAGCAGCCGTGAGCGTGATCGTTGACCTGACTGAAGACGGTGACGTGGGCGACTGGAAGGTCGTAAAGTCCGCTATTCGCAGCGATCACGCGCTGGCGTACGCGGAGGCAGACGCCGCGATTGCCGACCCGTCTCACCCGTTGCATTCGGAGCTGAGTGTCCTGCACAGATTGGCCAAGTCACTCAGGACGGCGCGAGACGCCAGGGGAGCGCTCAGCCTGGACAGGGACGAGCTGTCGGTGAAGGTAGATGCCAGCGGCAAGATCAGTGTTAGAGTCGTGCCCCGGATAGCTCCTGCCCGCAGCCTCGTCGAGGAGTGCATGGTGCTGTGCAACTCGCTACTTGCCAGGTACTGCGTTGAAAACGATCTGCCAGCCCCATTTCGAGCTCAGGCCCTTCCCGACATGTCTGACATTGTTACACAGGTGCCGGAGGGAGCTCTCCGTACTTACATGATGACCCGGAGACTGACGGCAGCGACAGTCAGCATAAAGCCCGGACGTCACGGAGGACTCGGCGTCGATGCCTACACACAGGCGACATCCCCACTTCGACGCTATCCAGACCTGCTGGTACAACGGCAGATCTCACATCACCTGCGCGATTCCGGAACGCTGTACGACGAGGAGGCCGTCACGTCGGTCGCACACCGCGCAGATTTGCAGGTGCGACAGATGTCAAGGATCGAGAACAACAGGCGAATGTACTACTTCCTGAAGTGGTTGGACATGAACAGGCGGGATTCCGAAGCTCAGGGCGACGACGCTGTCCACGATGCCGTAGTGCTGGAGAACCCCGGCCGTCGCGCTGCCGTGGTTGAAATGGTCGAGTGGCCTTTCCGCGCCCGCGCCGCGCTTCCAGCTTCAATAGCGTCTGGTGAGGTGGTGTCGCTTCACCTTCACGGCGTAGACCTGTGGCGATGTACTGCCCAATTCACATACGAGGGATGATGCACAAAGTCCTTCTGCCTTACCCGTCATAGCATACAGCGAATCTGGTGTTTGACACACTAACAAGACCCTACGGTTGGCATCTTGGCCTATGTGCATTATTATCTGTCAGAATCATCTGACGAACATTCGGCAGGACACTCATAGTAACTGAAACCAACGTAACGTGACCAAGGGAGACGAACATGGTGAAGCAGGGTGTAGTACCCGACGAGTTGACGAAGCCTTTCTGGGAAGCTGCCAACGACGGGCGTCTAGTCATTCAGAACTGCGTCGCCTGCGATAGGCTGCAGAACCCGCCTCAGCCTATGTGTGCACAATGCGGCTCAGGGGACAGCTTGGAGTGGAAGCAGATGAGCGGACGCGGCACGATTTACAATTATTGCGTTATCTACGATTGCCCGATCAGACTGCTTCAGGAGGACCAGCCATTCAACCTTGTGGTCATTACGCTCGAGGACGACCCCGGTATCCAGATGTACTCCGTCTTGCCAGGAACCCCGGTGGACGAGGCGCCTGTGGGAGGCGCCGTGGAGGTAATCTTCGAAGCAACCGCTAACGGACAGAAGGTACCCGAGTGGCAGGTAGTTGGAGGCGGGTGAGAGTTCCAAACCCAGTGATAAGGCGCCGGTTACTCGCAAGCATCAAGCTGGCAGGCTTCTAAAACAAGGGAGTATTAAGTATGACGACGATAGATGCCCCTGAATCTATGTACCGATCTGTTGAGGGCCTGGGTGTGTGGGAACATCGAGGAAAGGTTGCGGCCGTCGGCGTTGGCCACTCGCCGACCGCCCGGCGATGGGACGGCAGTCCTGAGACCACCGTGGGCGTGGGCAGCATCCAATCGATGCGTCAGGCAATGGAAGACGCAGGCGTCAGCCCAGACCAGGTGGACGGTCTTGTGATAGTCCCGGTTACAACTACTGGAGCGCCCTGGCCTGAGGGGACGCCCGTGCCTATGGACGTGGTTAACGCGTTCAACCTGACTGACGACCCGTTGGACGGTATAGGTCAGCTCAGTGCAGAGTGGCTTCTGAAGAACATGCCGGAGCTGACGAACGTCAAGCTAATGATGCACGCGCCTGGGTGCATGTCTGCGGCCATTACAGTCGCCGCACAGGCTATCGGGGACGGGCTGGCCAACACCTGCCTGGTGGTCAAGGGCTGGCACAACTACGAAGGCAGGTACAATCACGGCGGCATTAGCGCCGCCGATGAGGTATCGGGCTCATACGCGCTCGGCGCCGGTCGATCGCTGTGGGGTCCACCGGGATGCTACGGAACTGCGTTACAGTTCGCGCAGTACTGCACCAAGTACGGCAAGAACCACGACATGATGGCCCCATTCATGCAGAACTCGAGGCGCAACGGACTAATGTTCCCGGAGGGTTACTGGGCGCAACATCGGCCGGAGAATCTTCCGCCGGAAGACTACCTGACCTCGCGCTGGATTGCCAAGCCGGCTAACCTGTTCGACAATGACATTCCCATCATGTGCACGGCCGCCTATCTGTTCACAACGGCTGAGCGGGCGCACGATATGAAGCAGAAACCTGTGTACATACTCGGTCACGCCTCAAGCCGCGGCAAGCCCAGGAGCCTCACCCCAACTCTTGAAGAGGTCGAAGCCGAGACTGCCAGCACAGGGCGGAAAATCTACGAAAGCGCCGGCATCACCGCCGACGATCTTTCTTTCGAGAACATGTACGACGGCTTCGCTCAGTTCCATCAGTTCCACATAGAGGGTCTGGGTTACCGAGGAATGGGATTCGGAGACGCCCTGGACTTCTACCAGACGGACATTTCAATCGAGGGTCCAAATCCGATTCTGCCCAGCGGCGGCAACATCGGGAGCGGACGGAGTCGTTTCTGGATGCATACCGATTCAATCCAGCAGCTCCAGGGACGTGCCGGAGCGCGTCAGTTGACCGGCGTTAAGCCGGAGGTAACGGTATCAGGCGGGCCCATGCCGTTGGGGGGCAATTTCACAGTATGGAGCGCCACACCTGATTAGCAATCCGTTTTCGCCTATTTCCACCACTGAATATCAAGACCGGAGATAAAATCTCTCTGTGAACTAACGATATTGGACCGTGAAACCACGATCCAATGTGGATTGAAGAAGAGGAATTCATTTGGCGATTTTGATCAGCTTTGACATCGACGGCACCATGGAAGTAGGCGACCCACCCGGTCCCCTGACCATGGATATGGCAAGAAATGCTCAGAAGAACGGCTTCTTGATCGGGAGCTGTTCCGACAGGCCGCCGAGCGCGCAAAGAGCCATCTGGGAGAAGCACAACATCGCTGCGGACTTCGTCATCCCGAAGCACATGCTCGCTGACGTCAAAGCTAAGTTCGAGGCAGAAGGGTACTATCACATCGGCGACCGTGAGGACCTCGATAAGCAGAATGCCATTCGGGCCGGGTTCGAGTTCCTGTGGCCTCATGAAGCCGTCACAAGTCCATGGTTTGCCTTAGACGACGACTCCAAAGGGTGAGATCACCGACTGAGTATCCCTTGACGACCGCGGGCGTACCGTTCGCCACCTCAAAATGAACGATGCTCACTGGGCCTCTGTCATTGAATATGGATGCGTCAACAACGGTGGAGCAGGAGTAGGAACGTGGCTGAACCAGACATAGTTCAACGCGAGGACTCGCAGGGGCGGCCCAACCTGCTTCAGCGGACTGGCGGCCATTTCCAGAGCAAGACAGTGTCTGGCCTGCTGGAACTGCTTCCGATAATAGTCCCGATAGTCGTCATCTTCTACATCGTGGGCTTGGCGGACAATGCGATAATTCCCATCCTACAAACTGCTATAAGTCGGCTCTCGGGCGGCAAATTGGCGTTTCCGAACATCTGGGGCACAGGGATCGTTGTGGCAATCGTAGTGTTCTACCTGGTCGGACTGCTGACTTCGAAGAGAGTCGGCAAGGTTACGATGACCTTTCTGACGGACGTGATGGGGAGCATCCCTGTGGTCAAGGGCATCCTCGGAGTAACGCGGCAGGTGACCACCGTGATGACTTCACAGTTCAACTTCAGCCGCGTCGTCTTCATCGAGTGGCCCAGAGAGGGCATGATCGCGCTGGGGTTCGTCACGGCGAGGGTGGTCAAACCCGATTCTGAGGAGTCACTGGCTATCGTCTATATTCCGACCGTACCGAACCCAACATCTGGAAACATGGCGCTAGTCTCGGAAGACGATCTGTTCGAGACCGACCTCACTGTGGAGGACGCGATGAAGCTGGTGTTCTCCGGAGGTATAGTGCCGCCCGACGCGATCTCTTTGGGCAGAATGCCGATAGAGTATCGCGTCGATTCCGATCTCATAGGACGCTTTGAGACCGATCGTTAGCGATCAGACGCCTACCGGGGCGGACTCGGACTCGACAACAGCTCGCGGCTGCGTGATCGGGATCAGTATAATCATCTCAGTATATTCGCCCGGTTCCGTGTCGACACTGACTGACCCGCCATGCTGACGAACGATATCAGCGCAAAGCGCGAGTCCGAGTCCCGTCCCCTGATTAGGGTCTTTAGTGGTGAAAAACGGATTGAATATGTTGTCGATGACATCAGGCGGGATGCCAGTGCCGTTATCCTTGATCCGAATCTCGATTTGTTCATCGAGTTTTTTTGTAGCTAGATACACGGTCGGCATGAAGGACTCGGCGCCAAAAGAATCCTCGCCGATTTCCAGACGTCTCTCGTTGGTGGCAAACCCAGCATTCGTGACCATGTTGATGATGACGCGGCCCATGTCTTGGGGAATGACTTCTGCTTGTCCAACGTCACTATCGAAGTCCGTTACGAGATCGAGCTGAAATTCGACATTGGTAGCCCGTGCGCTGTGAAATGAGAGTCGGGCGTTCTCCTCAACCAAACTGTTGATATCGGTGAAATGAGGCTCAGAGGCACCCCGGCTCATCAATAGCATGTCCCGAACTATCCGTTCCGCGCGGTTGGTATTGTTCTGGATGCGGTTGAGGCTGTCTTTGAGCTCACCTGAGATCTCCACGATTACGTCGCGTTGGCTCTCCTCAAGAGTCTCCGCCGCTTCATCGATTACTTCAGTCAGCTCCTCGAGTATCTCCTCAGAGCCCTCAGCAAAGTTCTTGATGAAGTTCAGCGGATTCCTGATCTCGTGAGCCACGCCCGCAGTCAACTCGCCGATGGCGGCCAGCTTATCGCGCTCTACTATCTGGTTCTGCGCCCTTTGGAGATCATCCAATGCGCTGTCACGCTGCTGGACTGTTTCTGTAAGCTCCTCGTTGGTCTGTTCCAGTTCGTCGTTGAGTCTTCTGACCTCATCCAATTCAAGGGCGTCCAGTGACGCTTTGCGGAACACCTCGAGCGCCTCCGCCATCTCCGAGACCTCGTCACGTCCGCTTGTGTCCACCTCGACGTCGAGGTCGCCATCGGCCATGCGACGCATGAAGCCGAGCAGAGTCTGAAGGCGACTGAGCAGTATTCTTCCAATGAATAGCCAAGCGATGAGCCCAGCGCCGCCTACGCTGGCCACGCTCAGTCCAGCGAGCACGACTTTTCCGGCAAATACAGCCTGGTCCGAAGCGACGGCGGCGTCTTTTACACTGGCATTGGCAACCTCGACGAGGTAATCAACCTCTTTCAGCAGCTCTACGGCAATGGCGCGATTCTGAGCCAGCAGGTCATTTCGACGCTTCAGGACTCGGAACTGACGGTCCAAAAGTGCGAGCGCTCCCTGCTCTCCTATACCTAGCTCGGACAGCCTGGCGATGAGTGGCTCTATCTCATCTCCGAAGTCCAACCCCCTGATAGCCGAGAGGTTGTGGTTCATGCGGCTGATCGCGGACTCGAAGCTCTCACGCAGTGGTTCGAGGGTTGAGGAGTCGGACACGCCGAAACCGCTCTCCAATGTCTGACGCGCATAGTCTGTGTCAGCGACGAGGGCGGCTAGATGACGATACTGTAACAACTCATCATCTGTGAGGCGTTCCCCCGTAGCGACCGGCGGGTCGTCGGGATCCCGATAGCCGGTCATCATATAGAACCATTGATCATCCGCAGCCGGCGCCAATTTGGCCCTGAGCTGACGGTCCACATCGGCAATTTCAGCTCTACGGTTTTCCAACACAATGGCTCGTGGAAACGACCCGACCATGTCGGTCTGAATTACGTGCGTATTGGATGTCAGTTCGTCCACGTACGAGCGGATACGGGCGAAGCGTTCGTCATCCACGTGCTGACCCTGCAACAGTGCAAGTTGCTCCACCAGGGCAACGTTCGCCTCAGAGATGTCGGCGGCGACGATCTGGAAATCTGTGGTGTTGGTAGTCGCAGCGAGACGAGGGCCGGCATCCACAAGTGTGTTGGCAAGCTGTGCGATCCCGAAAGCGGCAGTCATCTCAGGAACGCTGCCCTCATTGACGCGTGCCTGTTCATTGCCCACTCTGTCAAAAGAAAACCAGCCCACGAGACTGGCGGCGATGGTGAGGAAGACCGCGCCGCCAAACGCGAGGTAGATCTGAGTAGAGATGCGATAACGACTGTCCAACACGCGCTTGAGTCGCTCGCCCAACTCAGCAATATCCACCAGGTCCCCTAGGTTGCGCTGAGACGGCTCACTTCCAGAGCCGCAATCGTGGTGTTCCGAGTGGTCCGACTCGGCACTAGGACTGGTCTCGGAGTCGATCGTACTTTCTGGCCTCGCGTCGGAATCATTGAGTCGAAGAGGGTTGTTCGATCGTTCGCTCACGGCACTTCGTCCTTCAGAGAATCCACGGAGTGGTATTGGCCGTCACTACCAATCACGCTCAGGAAGATGGCGTCGGAACCCTGATTGTCACCGACGCCGTACACAAGTTCGAAGCCATCTAAATTGATGACCCCGGATCCACGAATACTCGCGAAGAAACATTCGCGGTTGACCTCGCTGCCGCAGCTTTGAATACCGGCTATGGCCAAACGGCCTCCGAGGTATCCTTCAAACGAGACGAAGTCCGGCGGTGCACTGGGATCGTAAAGTGACAGCGCCCTCAAATAGGCCGAGACCACAGGAATCGAGTTATCTTTGGGCGATGGTACTACCTGGGTGACGTATACGCCTGAGCCATAGGGACCCAATTCCTGAGCAAGCGCGATTCCCCCAACAAAAGACAGTGTCATGAACACACTGTCCATTTCGGTTCTTCGCGCCCACGAAATCATCGTGGCGATGGGTTCGTACGCACCGATTAGAATGACCGCTTCAGGTCTGCCCTCCCAGATATCCAGGAGGGCAGTTTTGACTGCCGTCGTATTCCGAGGATATACACCCGTCGAGACCAGGCTCATGCCCCTTCGGTCCAGGGCTGCGGTTACGCCCCGGTATCCGGCTCGCCCGAACGAGTCATCCTGATACAGCAAACCGATGCGTCTAATGCCTAGGTCCGTGGTAAGGCGCTCAACCATCTCCTCGGTCTCTTGGAAGTAACTTGCTCGCAAGTTAATGACGGTGTTCAATCTCGAGACGTCCCGCAGAAAGTCTGCACCAGTAAACGGTGCTATGTACGGGACTCCAGCTTCCGATGCAATAGGTGCTGCTGAGCGTGAGGTGGGGGTTCCAACCGCCCCGATTAGCGCGAAGACTTGTTTTTCTTCAATGAGGTCGGTTGTGTTTGTAATTGCGATGTCGGGCTCATAGGCATCGTCCATGGAGATCAGCGCCAGTTGCCGCCCATGAACCCCACCGTTTAGATTCGCCTCGTTGAAGGCAGCCTCTATGCCTCGTCGCATGTTCAGGCCAAGACCACTTGCAGGCCCGCTGAGGGCTGCGGACTGTCCGAACACGACATGGCTGTCAGACACTCCCGGGGGGTCTTCGTTGGCATCAACTACCGGGGCTGACGGTTCCTCGACATTGCCTACACCACTGCTGCCACCCCCATCCCAAGGGACACCGACCACTAAGAAAAGGCCCAGTACGACCCCACCCAGCAGGATCGCTAGTCCCCCCAGGCCGATCGTGAGAATACGGAGTGTCCGTTGGGGACGAGGTGTATTCATTCAGGACAATGCGGAGTCTCAGTTCTATACGTGGTCAGAGTCAGACAGTTCCTGCCATCAACTCGCCGATAGTTTGACCGATCCATCAGGGTGCGGACGAGGTGAACCCCGAGGCCGCCCACAGGACGACAATCCAGCGAAGAGTCGAGGTCGGGTGGCGGAGTCTCAGCCAATGGGTCGAATGGGCGCCCGGCATCTACCGTCTCGATGGTAACGGATTGAGCATCTGACGTTACGATGATCTCAAATTCGTGCGAACCGCCGTCGAAAGCGTAATCAATAATGTTCAAACCAATCTCTTCAAGAACCAGATTGACCTTAAACAAGAGATCGTCGGGCCAGTTGTCCTCTCTTGCGAGGTCATCTATTGCGACGACGATTCGGTCCAGTTCTTCTCGCTCGGTCTTGACCTTGAGAGTCAGCTTGGCGGCCAATTTGTCAGCCTCGGCAGAGGGTCAGGCAGGTTACGTCGTCGGATTGAGGAGCGTCACCGGCGAACGTGTCAACTGCGTCGAAAATCAACCTAGTAATCGCACGAGGCTCATGCGAGTTAGACTGTTTGAAGATATCCTGCAGGCGCTCTACGCCGAACTCCTCTTCGTCGCAGTTCATGGCCTCTGTCACACCGTCGGTGTAGAGCACGAGCGCCTCACCCGGGGCCAAGGTCACAGTTCTCTGCTGAAATTCATAGTCGGGTATCAGACCAAGCGCCAAGCCGTCCGTTGACGGAAGTAGTGTCGAAGAGTTGTCGCTGTGTACGATGAGTGGCGGGTTATGTCCGCCGTTAGCGTAAGTCAGGCGTCCGGTCTCGGGATCGTAAACTCCGTAGATGAGGGTGACGAACATCGCTGTTTCGTTGTCCTCGCAAAGAAGCTGGTTTACGGTCCCTATCACGTCACCCGGATTTATCGCTCCTATAGCCGCCCCCTTCAACAGGGTGCGTGTCGACATCATGAACAACGCAGCGGGTACACCTTTGTCGGAGACATCCGCGATGGCGAGCCCGACCCGCCTGTCCGGCAGACGGACTACGTCGTAGAAATCTCCTCCAACATTGCGGGCGCTTTTCATGCTCCCGAACATCTGATAGTCATGTTCTTGAGGAAGTTCAGTGGGAAGTATGGACTGCTGGATATTGCTCGCGACGTCCAGTTCGTTCTGCAGCGACACCAGCTTATCACGCGCGGACAAAGCCGCTTTCAACTCTTCTACGTGATTCAGCGTGCGATCGATTGTGACCTGGAGATCCTTGAAGTCGATCGGCTTTGTGACGAAGTCGAAAGCGCCCCGGTTCATGGCGGTCCGAATGTTCTTCATGTCCCCATAGGCAGATATGATGACGGACCGGATGTTGGGGTTGACTTGCGGGATCTGATCGAGAAGTGTCAGACCGTCCATCTGGGGCATGTTAATGTCTGAGAGGACCATGTCAATGGTCTCATCTTCATCGAGCTTGTGAAGCGCCTCCAGCCCGTTGCCGGCGAATACGAACTCGTAGCGGCCCGCCCTGATGGCACGCCGCATACGCTGAAGTAACAGAGGTTCGAGATCCGGTTCGTCGTCGACTACAAGTATCTTGTATTTCTGTTGCAATGTCATCCTCATCTCACGGGAGCATCCCCGACCCGACTGGGGCTTCCTAGACCGGAGGCCCTAAGTTTTGAAGCTGGCGATTGCGTCGGGGCGAGAATCACGGACCGGTATGATCTTGTCAAATCCGCTGATTTCGAATACCTCGCGGATCGGTGCCGAGAGCGAGCAAACAGCTAGTTCTGCATCCTGTCTCTTAAGTGCTCTGGCCAACAGTAGAATGACGCGGAGTCCGGCGCTGCTGATGTATATGATCTCACCAAGGTCCAGAACCACAGCGCGATCTGTAGGGTCGATCGCATCTGTCAGAGCTCCCTGAAACTCCTGGGCATTGGCGCCGTCCACTCGGCCATCTGCCATAGCGATCAGTATTCCGTCGCTGCGTTCAATGCTGAGCCCCATATTCTCATCTCTCCCTAGGTCATCTTGATAGCGCAAGGCTGGCTGCCCACAAGCAAAGTGCTCAAGGACAACACTCAGAGAAAGCCATAATTGATGCTACACTTGAGTTTTCTGCAAGTCAACGGTCTGGCCGTTTGAGTGGCTCTGTAGATCAGCATATGATGGACAGCACGTTTGGCTGGATGTTCTTGTATAATCGTCACAGACGCAGTCGGCGCATCTGAGATTGGGAGAGTCACTTGCAGGAATTCGACGGTGTAAGAGAGCTGGCTCAGCGGATAATCGACAATGTAGAGCGGGTTATTGTCGGCAAGAGCGCGGCCGTCGAGCTTGGAGTAGTGGCGCTGATGTGCCAAGGCCACGCGCTCATCGAAGACGTGCCCGGCGTGGGCAAGACCATGCTCGCTCGTAGCATCGCTCGATCAGTGGGATGTACGTTCAAGCGTATCCAATTCACTCCTGACCTGCTGCCGACGGACGTGACAGGCGTGTCGAGCTACAACCAGCAGACCGGCGAGTTCCAGTTCCGCGCAGGACCGATCATCTCCCAACTCGTGCTCGCTGACGAGGTCAACAGAGCAACTCCGAAGACACAGTCGGCCATGCTTGAGGCTATGGACGAGCGACAGGTTACGGTCGAGGGCATCACTCACAGACTGCCCAGCCCCTTCATGGTAATGGCGACACAGAATCCCGTTGAGTACGAAGGTACGTTCCCACTGCCTGAGGCCCAGTTAGACCGATTTCTTCTCATCGTCCGCCTAGGCTACCCGACAATAGAAGAGGAACTGGAAATCGTCAACCGCCAGGCGACTTCACACCCGATTGACACGCTCAGACCGGTCGCAGAGGCTGACGAGATCATAAACCTTCAGAGAAAGATCCGGGAGATATATGTTGACGATCTCGTGAAGCGGTACATCGTGAACCTTGTGAGTGCAACCAGGACTCACCAGGACATCGCTCTGGGAGCGTCACCAAGGGCATCTCTCGCACTGTTCAGAGGCGGTCAGGCAGTCGCCTTGATACGCGGGAGGGACTACGTTCTCCCGGACGACGTGAAGGAGTTGGCCGTACCGATGCTCAGTCACCGCATGATCGTTACCGCGGGAGCGCGCATGAGAGCTGTTGGCAGTCAGGAAATTGTGGAGCAGATTCTCGATGAGACTGCTGTACCCGGCGGCGGCGCTCGAGCTGGCGCGGCTGGATAGTACGGTACTCCATTGAAATTCTCTGTTCAGACGCGACTGTTCCTTGTTCTGGGGTTGATAGTCGTCACTCTGTTTACCGGTCTGGCCACCGGATTTAGTCTCTTTTACCGGCTTATCTACGTTCTCGGCCTAACTGCTGTAATGGCCTTCGTGTGGAACTGGATAAGCGTGCTTGGCCTCGAGGTGAGCGTTGACAGGCGGACGAAACGGGCCAGAGTAGGTGACGACATAGAAGAGCGGATAACCGTCCGCAACCTAAGCTCATGGCCGAAATCCACTATCGAAGTCGAAGACGTGACTGACATGCCCGGCTACTCGAACGGACGAGTGCTGAGTCTTCCAACAAGGGGGTTTCGATCATGGCGAACTCTCGCACCAGCCCGCAAGCGCGGAGTCTACAAGCTGGGACCGGTCCGCGTATCTAATACCGACGCCTTTGGGCTTTTCAGACGCGACAGAGATTTTGGCGACCAGGGTGACCTTATAGTGTATCCCAGAGTCTATGACCTTGCGGACTTCGAGATGCCTTCCGGCTATCTGACCGGTGATAGCTCAGCCAGGCGCAGATCCCACGACCTCACGCCACATGCTGCAAGCGTCAGAGAGTATGCATTCGGCGACAGCATCAGCAGGATCCACTGGCAGAGCACCGCACGGACGGGACGACTCATGTCCAAGGAGTTCGAGCTGGGGATGGCAAGTGACGTCTGGGTGCTGGTGGACCTTCATCGTGAAGTGCAAGCGGGCGAGCTCGACGAAAGTACTGATGAGTACGCAGTCTCTATGGCCGCGTCGTTGGCGCAGAAGTACATCCGGGCACAGTTGCCTGTCGGTCTGCTCGCTTACGGCGACGAGAGATACCTGCTTCCCGCTGATACCGGTGAAGCCCAGTTCGAGCGGATCATGGAGCACTTGGCTATGAGCAAGGCTGAGGGATCCGTGTCGCTGGCGGAGGTGTTGTCCAGAGAGGAACAGCTCTGGGGGACACACAGCTCGATAATTATCTTGACGTCATCGCACCGCGAGGACTGGACTGTCGCCATCAGAGAGTTGGTCCGCAGGCGATTGCGAATAGCCGTCGTTCTCATCGACGGCCAGTCATTTGGCGGTCTGTTCGAGACCTTGGCCGTAACGCCTGCGCTGTACGACGCTGGGATAGCGCCGTTCGTGGTTCGAATGGGCGATAACATCCCCGTTGCATTGTCACACACGTATACGGTTGACAGATCGGCTGAAATTGCAGAGGCAGCAGATTGAGCACTCCCAGCATAGGGGTCCTGCTGGGCCGACAAGGCAACCACCAGGAGCGTAGGAGCCACCCCGTCATCTCCTGGATGGTGAAGTATTCACCAAGCCAGGGTTGGGCCACGTTCGCAATCTTGCTCGTTACGTTAATCGTCGTGGCCGACTCGATTAACTCCGCGGGATGGGTCGAATCGGATGGTCTCACGGCGCTCCTACTTTGGTCCGCGATCCTTGGACTCGCACTGGCAAAGGTCAGGGTGCCCTGGTTCATATTGATACCGGCAGGACTGGGCATCGGCCTGTTGGGAATCGTGTGGCAAGCTTCTCGGACGGTCGAAGGCGACTCTCTGGTTGAGCGGCTCGCTGAGACCAACAACCGACTCGATCTGTGGTGGGAAGCTGCTACAACCGGCGGAATAAGCACAGACCTGCTCCCGTTTTTAATGATACTCCTGACACTGGGATGGATCGCCGGATTTCTCAGTTCATGGTTCATATTCAGGTGGAACAACGTATGGGTTGCGGTGGTCCTTCTTGGTACCGCGGTTCTTACGAACCTGAGCTTCCTGCCGGACCAGTTCGCGTCTCGATTCTTCATCTTCGTATTTTTGGCAATGGTGCTGGTCGTGAGGATGAGCATCATCCAACGACACGATCGATGGAGACGCCTGAACGTCCAGTTCACCCCCGGCACCGGGTGGTTAACTCTACACGCAACGATATGGTTCAGCATTGCAGTGCTGATACTCGCGGTTGCACTCCCGATGAATGCCTATACTCATAGTACGGCCGCCCAGGTGTGGAACATCGGACGAACCCCGGTTGCGACGGCGGAAGACTTCTTCGCCAGATTGTTCGCGGCCCTGCCCTCCAAAAAGGACCAGCCTGGCCGGTTCTTCGGCAGGTGGCTGCCCTTCATCGGGAAGATATCCTTCGGAGGAGAGGCAGTCGGCTGGGCGACTTCGGACTACCCATCCTACTGGCTGTCACAGACCTACAACAAGTACACGTCCAAGGGGTGGGAAGCCACTGCCTCTGAGCCGCTGGAGATTGGACCCGATACGCTGCCCCCACCTCAGGGCGACATGCTCAAACGCGTTCCAAAGTCGCAAGTGCTACAGCTTGGATTCGCTTCAGATAAGTTCCTGACCGGGGGCGGATACGACTGGGTTAGCCTCGAGGGTACTGCTGAGTCTCTCGAACCCATGAAGTTCGACATTCACCTGGAAGATAATTCGCTAGACGAAACTATGCCCGCAGACATCAGGGAGTTGGCTGAGAATCTGAGGGCCGACTCCATCGGCCTGACACTGCAGGCTGTTCAGACCCTGGCTTCCCAACTGGCCCCGGACGACCTCATCCTGGTCGAAGTGCTCACCGACGACTCCGATGATGCCGAGTGGGTGGTCTTCCAGCGAAAGGCTCCCACCACGCCTGATCTGGTTGCCTGGGGTTTCAAGGAAAGCACTGAGGAGAACGAAGCGTACCGTATGACGTCGCTGGTATCAGTTGCCACCGACGACGATCTCAGAGGTGCAAGCACCGAGTACGACAACTTCCTTACGGATCACTACCTTCAACTCCCAGAGTCGCTGCCGGACCGGGTACGAGACCTCGCAGACCGCTTGACTGCGGGATCCGACAATCCCTTGGACAAGACGCTGGCCATTCAGAACTACCTTCGCGGCCCCGAGTTCACGTACTCTCTGGACATTGAAGCTCCGCCGCCTGAGGCTGACGGCGTCGATTGGTTCCTGTTCGATTCCAAAGTCGGGTACTCCGACTACTTCGGCTCTTCCATGGCGGTCATGCTTCGATCGGTGGGAGTTCCCACAAGAATGGCGGCGGGTTACGCTCCGGGTGAGCTGAATGAAGACGGCCAGCGAGTCATCAGAGACTCCGACAGCCATGGCTGGGTGCAGGTCTACTTCCCCGGATATGGCTGGATTGACTTCGAGCCGACACCGAACTGGCCTACGCATGACAGAAGTCCCAGAGTATCGCGCTTCGCGGGCGGCCTCGCTGACCCCATTCAGGATGACCCCGAAGCGTTGATGTTGGAGATGGAGTCGGACCCATTCACCGAGGGCCTATTCGACGACGGCGTTGGCTCACTTTCCACGGGCAAACTGCTAGTGGATCGGTACGGTAATTATGTGATGTGGGCCCTGATCGTTATCGCGTCGATTATCGCGCTTTGGCTGCTCGGATACCTGGCATGGAACTTCGGACTGGGGCCGCTGGGGCCGGAGGCGCGTTTGTATGCCAAGCTTACGAGGCTCGGTTGGCTGGGCGGCATTGGCAGAAGGCCCAATCAGACTCCGATGGAGTACGCAGCACAAATCGGCCGGCTCGTACCCAGTGCACATGATGGAGCTACACTGATCGCTTGGGCTTATTCTTCCGTGCGCTACGGTTCTGCGGAAGACGACGACGAGAGGCAGGCCGCTATCTCCGAGACGTGGAAGTCCATCCGGTTGAGCATGGTGCGTCGGATCTTCGGAAGATTCTCCGCCGGGGCACGGGTACAGCCTGGATGAGCACAAGGTTCTACGACGTATTCGAGACCACGCAGGGCTGGGTAGGGCTATTGAGCTCGGAGTCCGGCATCCGGCGGAGCACGCTACCGTGCGAAACGCCGGACGAGAGCGTCCTTGATCTGGGGCCAGAGATGAGCGGAGCTGTGCGCGACAGGACGATACTGAGGGATGTTCCGGATCGGCTAAAAGCGTACCTGGAAGGCGAAGAAGTCGATCTCGCGGACATCGATTTGGACGTTGGCGACGCAACGGATTTCTACGTCAGATCTTGGAACGCCTGCCGGTCAATCCCCAGAGGCGAGACTCGCACTTACGCGTGGCTGGCTCGACAGGCTGGCCGTCCAAGAGCGCCTCGCGCAGCGGGACAGACAATGGCCAGAAACCGTGTCCCATTGATCGTGCCATGCCACCGGGTAGTCGGAAGCGACGGCAGCCTGCGAGGATTCGGAAGTGTCAGCGAGAGGCTGGACCTCAAACGTTGGCTGCTCGATATGGAGAGCGGGAACCCCCGGTTGCTGTAGAGCAGGCCTTGTCAGCCTTAACGCCAGGCGGCTACGACCACCCAGTATGACTGGGGAAATCCAGATCCCTGGGTTTCCTACACAAAACAGAGTGCAACTATCGCAAGGATAGGTGCATCACGCTACGGAAGGCTGAACGCTGACCGACCCCAACCCGGTTAGTATTTCCTGGAGACGGTCTCTCAGTTCGTCGCAGGCATCCACCTGGATCGCAGACCACTCCAGCCGGTAAATGTTACCCTGCGTTGCGATCTCCAACATCACCTGGTCGGAACCGGAGTACTCGAGAAGCAGCCTTTTCACGTCATCCAAGACTATCTGGTCATTGACGGGGTCGTCCGATTCTCGCATTCTCAAGTTTAATTGGTTGGACACAATCGGCCTGGAGTGGGCCAGACTCGGCGAGTCGCCATTGGTCGGAGGAGGCTGGGATGATGAGCCATTGGCCTTGTCGTTCGTCATGCGGTCCTTTCGAACTTGTTCCTCCCCAGATGTTTCGCTGGACGCCGGGACCAAACTGCGCGACTCCGAAGCAGGGTCGTCCGGATCCCCTTCGTCAGCCGGGGCCGCGGCACTTTCATCGGTCTGGTCTGGCGTGAACAAGCCGGCGTTGGAGCTGCTAATGCTGACCTGATCGTCGCGCACCCGGACAGTACCAGACACGGCCACAGTCTGTCCGATCTCCCAGATTCCGTCGGAGTCCTGCATCTGCTCTTCCCACACGAAGACCTCGATCTGGCCGTCCATGAGGGCGAGTCCGGCGATAATGAAGGGCTTGTTATTCTTGGTAAATCGCTGGGTCACAGAGGCGATCTGTCCGACGACCGAGACCTTCTGTCCGGCAAGGTTCTGGTCTAAATCTCCCCTGAACACGATGTGTTCAGAGTCTGCCATTCTCAGGATCGATGAGAGCACGCTTATGCTTGAGAGCGACACTCCCAGCAACTCCCTCTCCCACTCCTCTCTCTCGCGATCAGTGGCGCGAACGTCCGGCAGAGAAATAGTCGTAAGAGGAGCGGAGACCGATTCGCCAAACAGATCGAACATCGTGGACTGGCTGGAGTCGCGGAGCCTGGCCTCGCTCTGGGCCAGAGAGATGATCCTGTCCGTAGACTCTAGTAGCGCGCCTCGATCCCCAAAGTCGTCGAAGGCGCCCACCTTGATTAGACACTCGAGGGTCTTGCGGTTGGCGCCCGCCATCTCAGACTCTCTGCACATCTCCTCTATAGACGCGAATTGGCCGAGACGCTCCCTGGAATCAACCACGGCATCAACCGATGCGGTGCCAACATTCTTGACAGCTCCCATCCCGAATCGGATTCCCGTAGTTCCGTCCTGCTGGTTCTCAATTGTGAAGTCCGTGTAGCCTTTTGTAATGCTCGGGGGCAGCACCCGCATCTTGAGTCGCTGGCACTCAGCAATTGCGGAGGTTATGCGGTCTGTGTGGCCCACATAGGAGTTCAGTAGTGCGACCATGTACTCGGCCGTGTAGTTCGCCTTGAGATATGCGGTCCAGTATGAGATCAGTCCGTAGCTGACCGAGTGGGCCTTGTTGAACGCATATCCGGCAAACGGCTCGACCAGAGAGAAGACCTGCTCGGCAAGCTTCGGCGTGAAACCCTGACGAGTGGCCCCTGTAAGGAATTTCTCCCTCTCCTCAGCCATAATCGCCGGAATCTTCTTGCCCATTGCCTTCCGGACGATGTCGGCCTCGCCTAGGGTGTACCCGGCGAAAGTCTGCGCGATGTGCAGCACCTGGTCCTGGTAGACGATTACTCCGTACGTCTCTTCAAGGATGTTCTCAAGATCAGGGTGCAGGTAAGACACCGGGATTCTGCCATGCTTGGCGTCGATGAAGGTCGAGATATGCTCCATGGGTCCGGGGCGGTAGAGGGCGATCATTGCGGCAACGTCGTTCAACGTCGATGGTTTCAGATCCTTGATGTACCGCGTCATTCCGCTGCCTTCAAGCTGGAACACACCTACTGTCTCGCCCCTGGAAAGAAGGTCGAAAGCCTCGGTGTCATCCAGCGGGATCTCCGTTAGGTCGAAGTGGATACCCCGCTGTTCGGCGATCAGATCGCGAGCCTTAGCGAGCACAGTCAGGTTGACGAGCCCGAGAAAGTCCATTTTCAGCAGACCGAGCGCCGCAACCGGGTCCATGGCATACTGCGTCGTGGTCGCGACGGAGCCGCTACCGTCAGCCTTCTGAGGACGCTGTAGCGGTACGACCTCGTCGAGCGGCTGCTGGGAGATGACTACCCCGGCCGCATGTGTGCTCGAATGACGGGTCACCCCTTCGAGCCCCTCGGCGGTCTCGACGAGTTTGCGGATCGACTCGTCGGCATTGACAGCCTCTCCGAGTTCCGAACCCTGCTCAGACTTGGCATCGTTGAGCGTAATCCCCAGTCGTGTCGGTATCATGCGGGCCACGCGGTCGACGTCCGAGTACGGCATGGCGAGCGCGCGCCCCACGTCCCTTATAGCCGCCCGCGCGCCCAGTGTGCCGAACGTGATGATATGGGCAACGTGCTCCCGCCCGTATTTGGAAACGACGTAGTTGATTACCTCCTCGCGTCGGTCATCCTGGAAGTCCATGTCGATGTCAGGCATCTCCTTGCGTTCCAGGTTCAGGAAGCGCTCGAAGACCAATCTGAACGGGAGAGGGTTGACGTTGGTCACGCCGAGGCAGTACAGCACCAAACTTGCCGCGGCGCTGCCCCTGACGGCGAAAAAGATGTCGTGCTTGCGGACGAAGCGGGCTATGTCCCAGACCACCAGGAAGTAGTTGTCGAAGTTGGTCTGCCGGATGACTTCAAGCTCATACTGCAGACGGTCCTTCTCGCTGTCACCGGCGTCCGGGATACGCTCGTTCAAGCCATCCCAACATATATTGGACAGGTACTCGAACGGCGTGACACCTTCTGGGACCTCGTACTGAGGCAGTCTGAGCTGGCTGAAGTCGATGTCCAGGTCGCACTTGTCTGCGATTGCCTGGGTGTTGGATATCGCTTCCGGCAGATCCTCGAAGAGCTGTTCCATCTCTTCCGGACTCTTCAGATAGTACGAAGCCTCCTCCATACGAAGGCGCTTGCCATCCTCGACATTGGTATTGGTGTGAATGCAGATCAGGATGTCCTGGAGACGCGCGTGCTTTTCGAGGATGTAGTGTGAATCGTTGGTCGCGACGATTGGGATGTTCAGGTCCCTGTGGATGTCCAGCAGGCCGCTATTGATCGCAGGAAGCTCGGGCACGTCGCCGTGGCGCATGATTTCGAGGTAGTAATCGCCAAATACCTCACGGTACCAAGACGCTGTCGCCCTGGCTTCGTCGAGCCGTCCCTGAGTAATGAGAAGGGGAACCTCGCCGCTCGCGCATCCGGACATCACGATCAGGCCCTCGTGGTAGCGCTCCAGGACCTCACGATCCACCCGTGGACGGTAGTAGAAGCCTTCGAGGTGGGACAGCGTGACGAGCTTGACGAGGTTCTGATAGCCCTTGTAGTCCCGCGCCAAGACGGTCATATGGAACGGGCTGCGCTCGTTGGGATTGCGCTCGTGCCGGCTGCCGGGTGCGACGTACATCTCGCAGCCTATGATGGGACGTACACCCTCGCTCTTCGCGAGTCTGTAGAAGTCGATCGCTCCATACATTCCGCCGTGATCGGTGATCGCCAGGCTGTCCATGCCTAGCTCACGCGTGCGTCCGACGAGAGGCTTGAGCTTGCTTAGCCCATCGAGCATAGAGTATTCGGTGTGGGTGTGAAGGTGAGTGAACATATGGGCGGACTCTCAATGAGACTGCGAATGTGCGCGCCGTAGACGGCCCCAAGTCGGCGGGGCCGTCGAGCGGAATTGTAGCACCGTGCAAGCGGCGTCTCGCTAGGGGCTAGTACTGAAGAAACGAGGGAATGTGAAAAGGCGGTCCGACCTTCTAAGACAAACCTGCCCGTTAGCCCTGGTCCGACAGCGGCGCGACGCTGAATATGACGTGGAACGGCATGCAGTAGATGATTACCGATCCGATGGAGTCGGGGTCGATGTCGGACGGGACCTCGTAATTCTGGTCTCCACGATTTCCCTTGAGCTGTCCCAAGGTCGAGTAGCCGGCGTCCTGAAGCTCGCCCTTGGTAATGGGGTCGGAGTGCGTCGAGACCAGGACGTGGAGGTCCGGGCCGTTGGTTACGTCCAGGTCCTCGAATCTCAAAACTGAGTCCCCGTTTGCAAGCCGGTACAGACTGACATCCCCGCTGCCCTTGTGGAACCTGTCGCCGTCCCTGAACTTGCCGGAGGCCAGTACCGTCGCTTCCGCCATCTTTTCTGGCATAGGCTCGACCGCGTCCATGTTGATCTTCGCCATACCCTCCATGATGTCCTCAGCCTCCTGCTGAGTGACACCGGAGGGCATATCTGCAGTTACAGAGAGCGGGAATTCCTCGGTGATCGTGGTATTCAGGAACAGCGGCGAGAGCAGCCACCAGGCGAATGCCAGAATCGGAATCGCTATGACTGCCAGGATGATGAGAACCGGTTTCTTTGAAAGCAGACTCATTGCAGACCTCCTATTGCCGATGCGACCGGTTGTGATTCAGATCAGACGACCCAGAGTGGGTAACGGCCCCACAAGGGGCTTCAGATAGTCGATAAAGCCCTGAGTTACAAACGATTCGTCCTCTGAGAAATACGAGTTCGGCATCGTTCTGACTATTCCCCCAACCTGTTGGAGAGCGGCGGTGCCAGTGTAACAATTGTAACCGCAGGTATCGTCGCGTTCCAGAGTTATCATAACTCCCCGACCGCCATCTCGCGCAACCGAGACGGCCGCCCTGCCCGCCATCTCAGCCTCATGCAAGTCTGACTCTGAGGCCGCCAGGATAAACGAGCGTTGTATCGTCCCGGGCTTCTCGTATCTGGCGCGGACGCCAAGCGTACGGCTTATACGACCGGCAAGATATCTCGCGGGGCCGTCGTAATAGGGATGACCGAAGTCGTCGACAAACCAGGGGTCGTCCTGCCCTCCCAATGGCAGCCCGTCGGGACCTCTCGCATTCTCCGAGATTACAGCCACACAGAAGCCGTACTTCGCATAGGCATCTTCAACTCGGGCTAGTAGATCGTCCTCTGTGACCGGCACTTCCGGGACGCAGATGATGTGCGGCGGGTCTCTCTCGTCTCGTCGCGCGAGCGCTGATCCTGCTGCAAGCCATCCCGCGTCTCGTCCCATGACCTCCATGATCGTGATTGGCGATGCGCCGCGCATGGCCTCCGCGTCACGGCCTGAACCCATCACCGCGAGCGCGAGGAATCTGACAGCGCTGCCGTACCCGGGACAGTGATCGGTGAGGACGAGGTCGTTGTCGATGGTCTTTGGCACGTTGACGACGCTGAGGTCGTAGCCCCGCTCGTCGGCCAGCGTCTGGAGTGTGTGGCCTGTCTCGGCAGAGTCGTTGCCGCCAATGATGAACCAATAGCCTATGTCGAGCCTTTCCATGTACTCGAATACCGGGACTATGTCCTCATCGCGCAGCTTGCGGCGTGTGGACCCGATGGCAGCGCCTGGTGAGTCAGCCACCGTCGCCCACTGAGACTCAGGCACCTCGGAAAGGTTGACACGCCTGCCTTCGAGTATACCCTCGAACCCGTTGGGAGCGCCGTACAGGGTGCCGGGACCGGTGCGGGAGAACTCGGACGCGAGTCCGTACAGGCTCCGGTTGAGAACGTTGGTGCAGCCGCCGGACTGCATGACAAGCGCGTTCCGGCGACGGGTTGCCATCTCACGCAGACTCAGCCGTGCTATCCGCGCGGCTACGTGCCCATCTTGGCGGCCAGGTCCTTGAAGTCGGTCGCCACGACGTCCATCCAGTCCTCAGAGGAAGTATCGATCTCGTGGCGTGGGCCCCGCTCCATAGGACGCGGGATAAACGCCGTCTTGAGACCCTGCGCACGCGCGGCCTTGAGGTCGCCCTTGTGAGCGGCGGACATCATGACCTGGGACGGTTCCAGTCCGAGCATGTCGGCGGCCATCAGGTAGGTCTCAGGATCGGGCTTGTAGTGCTTGGCTAGCTCCGCGGACAGAATGCAGTCCCAGGGCAGCCCTGCGTGCTTTGCCATGTTGGTCAGCAGGGCCACGTTGCCGTTGGAGAGGGTGCCGATGACGTAGCTGGTCTTCAGGCGCGTGAGGCCGGCTGCGGAGTCCGGCCACGCATCGAGCCGGTGCCACGCCTTGTTGAAGTCAACCTTCTCGTCCTCGCTCAGACCTTCGATGCCGAACTTGTCCAGAAGCTCGTCGAGCACCACGCGGTGAAGGTCGTCGATCCTGGTCCAAGGGAGCTTGCCAGTGCGTACCAGATTCATCGACGGTCCGTACCCGCCGCGCCAGGCGTCCGCGAACTCCTCCCAGTCCACATTGGTGATCCCCCTGCGCTTGCCAAGCTTCTCGCCCTCACGGGTAATGCTGGAACGCCAGTCGACCACGGTACCAAAGACGTCGAACACCAGGGCTTTGACTTCATCTTGGAGCATGTTTCGGCCTCGTATGGGTTTCTGAGTGTAGCGTGGGTGAATCTTACGGTCGGCCCATATGGGTGTCAACAGGCTCGAGCGAACCCGACGGTTGACACAGAGAGTGCGGGGTGCGAGATTATCCGGGCAACAACCAGACACATCAAAGGGGGCAACCGTGTCCACACTCGCCGAAATACTCAATGGACATCCGGCAGACCGCAATGCCGTGGTAGTCCCAGACGGACCTACAGCAAGCTACGCAGACCTCAGAGATGAGGTCGAGCGTACAGCCGAGACGCTCGCGGCAGCCGGAGTGGAGAGAGGCAGAGCGGTCTCGATCGTCCTTCCGAACGGCCTCGACTTTCTCGTCACTTTCATGGCCGTTGCCCGCGCTGGAGCGATAGCCGCGCCGCTCAACTCCGCCTACACCGCGGACGAGTTCAGGTTCTACATGGAGGACGCTGAGGCGCAGCTGGCGATACTGCCACCCGGGGACCACGCCGGACGCGATGCCGCCGAGGGACTGGGCATCCCCACGCTGGACGCATCTCTGGACGCCAGCGGCAGGACTGTCCTGGAGCGCGAGGGACAGGCACTCGCAGGTCGCGTGGACGTCGAAGGCCCTTCGCCGAACGATGTCGCGCTGTTCCTTCACACATCGGGGACCACTAGCAGGCCGAAGGGCGTTCCGCTCACACACGGCAACCTGGTCGCGTCATTGGGGAACATCGGAGACACATACGAGCTGACACCTGAAGACGTGTCGCTGGTAGTCATGCCCCTTTTTCACGTACACGGTCTGATCGGCGTAGCGCTCTCCACTCTGCGCACTGGCGGGAGCATCGTTGTGCCTGACCGCTTCAGCGCGAGCAGGTTCTGGGACCAGCAGCGGTCGACCGGTGCGACATGGTACTCGGCAGTGCCGACCATACACCAGATTCTACTCATGCGCGCTGACGACGACGCCCCGCGGGAGAGTTTCAGGTTCATCCGTTCCTGTTCGGCTGCGTTGGCGCCATCGGTGTTCCACGATCTCGAGGAGCGTTTCGGCGCACCGGTGCTGGAGGCATACGGAATGACGGAGGCCGCGCACCAGATGGCGTCGAACCCTCTCCCTCCAGGAGACAGGGCCCCTGGCACCGTCGGGCGAGGCACCGGCGTGGACATCGGCATCATGGACGATAACGGCGGCCTACTTGCGGTCGGCAGCCAGGGGGAGGTCGTGATTCGCGGCCCGAACGTAACGAACGGGTACCACAACAACCCGACGGCAAACTCGGAGTCGTTCACTAGCGGCTGGTTCCGCACCGGCGACCAGGGACTGCTGGATGACAGCGCAGTGCTGATGCTTACGGGCAGGATCAAGGAGCTAATAAACCGGGCAGGCGAGAAGATCTCGCCCCTGGAGGTGGACGCGGTGCTCTTGCAGCACCCGACAGTGGCCGAGGCCGTGTGCTTCGGGGTCCCCGACGTTAAGTACGGGGAGGCCGTTCAGGCTGCTGTAGTGTTGGCAGGGTCGGCGTCGGAAGACGACATCCTCAAGTACTGCGGCGAGCGTCTGGCGGACTTCAAGGTGCCCGACAAAGTGTACCTGGTGGAGTCGCTGCCGCGAACCGCTACCGGCAAGATCCAGCGCCGGAACGTGGCCGCACAGTTCGCGGGGACGGAGTGACCTGAAGACGGTCAACAGTCTTGGCGCGTAGCGAGAAACACATGGTATAATCGCAGCGTCCGGCACTTGTGGGGATATAGCTCAATTGGGAGAGCGCGGCGTTCGCAATGCCGAGGTTGGGGGTTCGAGCCCCCCTATCTCCACCACCCTCTTCTCGAAACCCCGGCGATCTTCCTGTAACATCCGCAACAGTGCCGCAACACGTGTGCGGCATCTTGAGGTACCATCGGGGCATAGCAAGTAGCTTTGGATTCAGCGCCTAGAACGCTTTGTACCTCAGATTGTACCGCCAACAATGGGGTACAGATGGGGACAAATCTAGCTATCGTCTCGGGGGACACCAAAGCGCGCCATGACGACCTTGCCCGGAGATTCAGCTACCACGCCGCGCTTGCCATGAAAACAGTCATAGCAAAGCCAGCGACGTTCCATCACTGGCTGAAATTCCCGACTGCACGAATTGCTAGGCTTGGGATTGCCTACCTTGCGCTGGTCTGGAGTTGGTCTAGGCATTACTCGATTTCGTACTCGACAGCATCATGCAATCGCTTCGTGTCATACAGCGGGAAGCGACCGGAGCGGCCCTAGCGCACGTCTGCGCCGCAACGTTGCTGGAGCGCTTCGCGGTTCGTTCTGCGCTCTAATCGCGTACTGGACAGACTCGACAGCATCCTGTCCGAGCGTCCTAGCGTCGGACTTCGAGATAGTACCGCTTACAGGGTCAAGTCGACTCCGAACGAATCTCCGAGCGATAGGCAGAAACGCTTTCCAAGCTGGACGCAAAAACGGTCTGCGGATTGATCCAAACTCCATAAAGCGAGCTATGAATCCGAGACTCGTACCGTCTGGATACCGTGCGCCCGGATCAATGAATCCGACAGACAGGGACCGCGCCCGGTCTTGTCGATTCCGAGCTTTCGCAAAATGAGCTTTGAGTCTGTCCCCCCCGCGTACTGGCATTAGTCAGCTACCAGCAGGCCAGACAGCGCCATAGCCTTATCCAATTCCATTCCAGCCCCGACCATGCTTTGAAACGCTCGCGCCCGTCCAGCAATGTCCGACGCTCGCAACTCTCGCCAGTCGAGCGTTACGTCAGTGTCCAGCTTGCGCGATAGCTCATGGGCTACAACGCGGCCCAATGGCGACACCAGCCCGAATAAGGCTTGTCTGTACGCTTCCCGTGCTGCTGTCCCTTGAGAGTCCACAAAGACAGCAGGATTGATCCCACACGCCGCGTAGACCTGCCTAGCGGACAAGTCTGCTAGCTCTACCAGCGACGCAGGGGGATTAGCTCCGAGTCGGAGCGGTTTCCATTCAGCCATGCCGCCAGACTCGCCCATATCCCAATCACCAGCCTGAACGAAGACAGATTTACCGCTAGCTTTCGCAATGTCTGATTTCAGGTCTTTGACTGATTCATCCTCACCGTCAGCAGGAATCGGAATCAAGTTAGCCCGTGCGCCCCCGGATTCGTCAGCGAGCGCCGCCACTGTCTCAGCAGACAGCCGCCCCGCTAGTGCAGCGATTTGTAGCGGCCCGGTGCCACGCCACGGGGTTTTAGGTTCTCTAGCGTAGGTCAGGTGAATGACACCCTCAGACGCCACGGTATGCGTAGTCATGGATTCCGGCCCGCTGACGGTACAGGCATACACCCAGGAAGACGGATTAGCGCCCCCGCTTACGTCGTGGGATTCGCAAGGTAGCAACGCGAGTCGTCCGTCCGTCACTTCGATCAATAGGACGATTTCGCCAGACCGCATTAGCGAGCGCCCGATCATCGTCATAACGTCTGGATTCAGTGCGTCAACGATAAGCTCCGATCCTGATATTTCAGCGCTGGCGAACGCTCTACCCACTAGCCCCGCACAGGCTTCTAGCGCCCCCGTAGCAGTCGCAAAAGCCGTCGTCTTGCCCGTGGCATTAGCGAGTATCTGAGCGACTAGAGAATCCGAGTAGCTTTCGGAGCGCGTTTCTAGCTCACTCACTCGCTCGCGTAGCTCGCTAACGTAACCAAAAGGATTCAGTCTCATTGCGGCCCCCGTACTGAGGTTTTGAGAGTTATCCAGCGTCGTCTTGTGCGCTCGCTGTCTTCGGACATATCTATGACGTTCAGCGTCAACCCATCGTCAATGAGCGTGACGCCACGCGGCATTTTGACGCTCGCCAGTAGTCTGAACCATCGGACACGGTAATCTCGATTCTCAGACACGCTAGCCCCGCGCTCCTGTAGGACAAGCTCGCTGGCAGCGGTATCAAGTCGAGTAGCCCAAACGCGGTGCGTAGTAGTGGGCGCCCAAGTCCAAATATCGTTAGCCCCGTATGCGCCTTGACGAATGCGAAGCTCGATTATCCGGTCAGTCGGCATAGCGTCTGACTGGCATTAGCAATTCAGTTTCGCCGCCCGGAGTAGTCGGCCCACCCGATAGCTTGACCCAAGTCGGAGTTGTCGCAATGCCGCCCGCAAACTCGATCAGGTCTTGTGCGTCAGCAACGAAAAAGTCTTGACCGCCAGACGGTGCAGCGACCGCGCGAGCGTATAGAACGGTGGCGCTCACCTGTAGCTGATAGTCCCCAGCGCTGTATGCCGCGCTGATATTCTGCCAGACGAAAGTGACCGTGAATGGACTGTCTTGAATGAACCGCTGGACTGTCGCCACCTCGCCCCCCTCATCCTCGTCTACAACAACCACGGCCCCAATGATTCCCGCCCGATGCACTACCCATGACGCCAGCACACTACCAGCGCCCGAATTGCGGAATGCGTGTGCGTACCCACTACCCTTACCTGCAACCGGCTGGTCATACCAGTATCCAGCGAGTCGGATCACAGCCTCATTTTGGATAGCGTCCGGCGCTTTCGGAGCGCGTTTCTCGACAAGCACAGTAGCAGGTGCGAGTAGTCGAGTAGCTTCCGCACGTTCTTCTGGCGAGTCCGTCAATCGGAGCGCCGCCATTAGCCCGTCCACTCTCAGACTTACAGCCACAGTGTACGCTCCGAGGGTCTGTTGTCCGGTACGTACAGCCCGTCTTGTGAACGTAGCTCCACAGCAGCATCGGTATAAGTCGGATTGGTTACGACGCTGAATTCTCTCAGAACCGCATCGTCAATTTGGCGTATCTGGACAGCAGGGTTTCCCGGTTCAGGTATCAGCCGTTCAGGGGCGCGCCCAACTGCTGACCGTGGGGGAACGCGAAAGCCGGGAGATAGTCCTTTCATAAGTCCAGCCCGAATTGAGCGCTCCGCATCCGCTACCCATGACGGGGGATGATCCGGTAAGCGAGCTTCAAAGCGTACAAAGTCCCCCACGTCTTCAATGTCGAGAGTACCAGCCCCCCGACTGGCGATAGGCTTCCCGAAGTCGTGACCGACTAGAATGTCTATCGCTCTCGATTCGTCTTCGATTGCGAATCGGAACGCGCCCGTACTGAACGATTCTTTACGAACGCGCCCCCGATCCGAGACAGTAGCGGTTGAACCGTAAGGGAACGAACCGCTCAAAACTCGACTGCCGCCGACTTGACGGATTTCAAGGTCTACTGTCCAGATTCCGAATTCGTCCATTAGGCAGTCTGTACCTGCTGTTTGAAGAAATCGTGTTGACGGAGAATCTTGACCGCGTGCAGCATGACCGCGGTAATCACGATCTGACCGTTTGCAGCTTTCGTGATTTCGTCTGGAATGAGCGTCACGCCTTCCCAGATCGGAGCGACCATAGCGCGAGCATTGCCACGCCTGACGATCTGATTCTGACGATTGTTGGAGTCCAAAGCGGGAACGTGTGCGGACACTCTGACGCCTGATACCAGTTCCATCAGCCTATCCAGCGCCGTCCGGTCAACCGTGGTGTTTCGGTACACTTCGCCAGCGTGTGCGTAGGCAGCAGCGCCCATGACAACGCGAAGGTCACTAGCCATAGAAGCGTAGCGCCCGTCAATGCGCCCGTGGACAAACTGCTTGACGTAGTTGGCGAAAGTGGTTACTGCCGTGTGGTTGTGGTTTGGTAGATTCGTGCCAGTCAGCAGTCCGTTAGTACCGCTGATAATCTGTTTGTCGAGTCCGTCCGCCAGACCGTCGGAAAGGTTCTGTCGGAGCGCAGCGTCCATATTGCGGAATCGCGCCCGGTCTTCCCGCGAGTAGAAGAAAGACGCCTGAATCCTAGTAGGGGAAAGTACGTCAGCGCTGAATGCGCCCGTGGTTTCAGCAGCAGCGGCATTTTCCGCTGGCGTGTGGACGGTCAACTCGCTGGTCAGGACTGGATAGACAGCCTCGCCAACGGGCACTGTCGGCTGGTCGACTCCGAGGAACGTAGCAGCGGACTGAGGAAAGACGTAGGGCAGTATCTCATTCTGATTCTGTGCAACGTCCCCCGGCGCTGGCGTAACTGCGCGTGTCTCAAGCTCGCCAGCCCCCACGTTCAGCAGCGCAAGCGGAATCTGATTGGATTCCAGCCCAAGCGCCTGTTGCAGCTCACGGTCAAGACCGTCGATTGCACGATGCTCAAGAACCGAGTCCATGATTGCGCCAACGTTAGCGCCCTGCTGGAGTCTTTCAAGCTCACGGTCTTCGGAGCGCGTTTCCAGCGGTTCGGTTGTGGGAGCGTCAGCAGCGACCGCGAGCGCTTGGGAGCGTACTTCCAAGTCACGGTATTCGTTACGTAGCGTGTCCACTTCGGCCCGCGTTTCGTCGGTCTGGTCTGCCAGTCCCCCAAGCGTAGCCATGCGAGCGCGAATCTCTGAAAGTCTCAGAGCTAGACGTTGTGCATCTGTCATTCAAGTCCCCCCTATGGAGTATGTATTACTCTAAGTTTAGATGGGCTGGCGTCTGGATTCTACATCCGCTTTAAGGTATTCCCCCCATTCAGCAGGGACCCGCGCAACGGTTCCATTCTCGATTCCAGTCTTTCGAGAGTGACAAGCTCTACAAAGACTTTGCAGATTGGTTAGCTCATATCGCGCGCCCCCGTCTTCCAGCCGCTTGATATGGTCAACTTCCAGCCGTCCAGCCTTTGAGCATTCCCGACACCTGTACCCATCGCGCTTGAGCGCTAGCAGACGGATTTCCCCCCACTTGCGTCTATTGATCCGTGTCCATTCTCTACTCACTCGACTACACCCAGGGACAGCTTGCCAGACTTACGTTTGCGAGTGCGTGAGTGAGCGCCAGCGACCAACACTAATCCCGCTGCTACATCATCCCTAGCGGTGTTATTCGCGCTGCGCTTTTCGAGTCTCTGATTCCCACTGTCGTCACTCCGAACCAATGCCGCTGACAGCGACGCTTTCAGCAGCAGACGTGACTTGGGATCACACGATAGCGGCCCATCTTTCGCGTACTTCCTGACGCTCCGAATGTCGCTAGCAGACTCAGACCAGCGAGACACGCGCCCCACAATCCGAATGCCTTTAGCAGCGTCTTTCAATTCGTCAAGCCTGAACCGATCACAGACGATAAATCTAGGCTTTCCCCATTCCGAGAGTATGGCGTCTATCAACGCGGCTGGCGGCTGGACACGCAGCCCGTGGGCTACTCGCAACGCGCCCCGTTCAACCACTGACTGTATGTAGTCTTGGGGACTCGATCGCGCTTTTCTTGAGCTTGAATTGATGGAATTCCCGGAGCGACTGCCAGCGCTTCAATCCGACCGTTAGGCCACATGGCGACAGCAGCAGACCACGCGCGCCCGCCCCCCAAGTCGACGCCAACAATGAATTTCCCGTCACGGTCTGGCACTTCCCGCGACTCGACAGACTCCCAATCTTCAACGGTCAAAAGCATCGTGCTTTCGTCGCCAGTCGGAACGTTCAATCGGAAGCTCAAGAACCGTGCTTTGAGTCGAGTATCAGCGCGTGCACTGTCCCTCTCGCTTAGCAGCTTTTTCCTGAATTCTGGACTTATACCAATTATGGATGATTACACCGTATTCTCCCTCACCCGGATCTATGGATTCCCGCTTTCGCGGGAATGACGGACGAGGGTCTACGCATGAGAATGTGTCATGGTAGGTTTGTGGCGTAGTCAAAG
>DAOUHG010000243.1:0-24415 GCA_034428835.1 Dehalococcoidia bacterium | reverse complement strand
GTCATGGGACCCGGCGGCTACCAGTTCGGAGACTACTGGAGAATGGGCCTCCCACTGGTTGTTGTCGTAGTCGCTGTTGCCATACCGCTCATCATGTGGGCGTGGCCCCTGGGGATCTAGGATGCAAGGTCGCACAGGCGCCAGCGCCGTGCAATCGCCATCACCCCTTGCTAGAATCACAGCCACTATCCGGCCCGTGTTTTACGACACGCAATAGCACAAGCCCATCCCGTCCCGCTGACACCTACTGTGGAGAAGTATCAAATGCCTACAGACCGACTTACCGACAAGATCTACGGGTGCCTCATGGGAGGACTCATCGGAGACGCGATGGGCGCGCCCACTGAGGGCATGCACTACGAGAAGATCATCGAACAGTACGGACCCGACGGCGTGACCGACTTCGAGGGCGTAGGCACCGACGACACCGCCATCCGAGGCCAGCTCATCGACGCCATCTACAAGAGCGACGGACACCCCACAGTCGACCACTTCGCCCAGTCGTTCATAGACTTCAAGGATCAGAATCGACACCTGTGGTTCATCCCCGTGCGCAACGCCTTCCACAAGTTCGAGCAGGGACTGGAGCTGCCCGCCTACGCCGGCTGGGGCAACATGCAGAGCTCCTCAACCGCTATGGCCATCTCCCCTATGGGAATCATTAACGCCTGCAACCCCCGACAGGCCGTGCTGGAGACGTTGGACGTAGCGTCTTTCATCCACCACGGTGGCAACTCGGGCTACTGTCGCGACGCCGCCTGCTCAATGGCCGCATCGGTAGCGGCCGCCTTCGATGCCAACGCGACGGCCGAGTCCGTAGTCGACGCCGCGACCAGGTATCTCCTGCCAGTAAGCGCCGGCGAGCTCAAGCAGGCCATCGCCGAAGCGTTGGACCTTGCAGCCGAGACGGACTCATACGAGCTCTTCCGCGAGCGGTATTACGCCAACTACCAGAGGACCGTACTCGCGGACTCGATGGAGACCATCCCCGCGACCCTGGCGATACTGACCCTCGCCGAGGGCGACCCCGTCCGCTCAATAACATGGAGCGCCAACTTCGGACGCGACGCAGACACCATCGCCACGATGGTCGGAAGCATAGTCGGCGCGCTGCACGGTGCGTCCGGCCTGCCGTCATCGTGGGTCGCCAAGGTGGAGGCAAATCCAGCCTTCGCCTACCAGGACGATACCCAGAAACTGGCGCAGGTCGTCCGCAGTCGCATCGACGAGTCTAAGAAGACCATGGCCGCCGTGGAGTCGCTGGGGTAGAAGTGTGAGCCACGCCCATCGCGCCTTGGATGACCAGCTCGCCAACTTTCTGGAGACTTTGACCCCTTTCGCGGAAGCGAATGTGGAGTGGACTATAGGCACCCTCCACCCAGGGTGCTACCTGACTGAAAGTGAGCCTCCCCATTGCTACTTAATGTCAGGGTGGGCAGGTACAATCGAGTGGAAGAAAACGCAGATTCGGTTGACCCTGTCTTGGCCCGAACCTAGAATATGGTAAGCATCCGGGAATGCGTCTCGCGAGGGGGATCAACAATGCCGATCTATGAGTACGTCTGCAACACTTGCAGCCACAGGTTCGATAAGCTGCGGCCGATAAGCCGAATGGACGACGACGCTCCCTGCCCTATCTGCGAGGGCGATTCCGACAGGAAGCTGTCGGTGTTCGCGGCGTTCTCGTCAGACGCTTCAGGCGCGGTTGGCGCCGTTGCGGGCGCGGGCGGTTGCGGCGGTTGCGGTCCAGGCGGCTGCGCCTGCTCGATGACGGTCTGACGCATGACCACCGTACAGGTCCTCCTGTCCCTGCACATCCTGGCCGCGCTCATCGCGGTCGGGGCCACGGTATCGTACTTCTTCTGGCTGCGCCGAGCCGTGCTGGCGCCGGAATCGAGGTCGTTCACGCTGGAAACCATCAGACTGCTGGAGCGGCGGATGGTCGTGCCAGCCTACGTGATCGTCCTGCTGACAGGACTCGGACTGATCGATCGCGCGTCCTGGGGCTGGTCAACTCCGTGGCTTGAGCTTTCGATCCTGTTCTTCGTCGTGCTAATGGGCCTCGTAGGAGTCCATGCCCGCGTCATCAAGGGCCAGATCGCGCTTGCCGCGGGCGGCTCAGCCGACTCCGCTGACTACGACAGAGCCCACGCACGAGGACGGATCCTCTTGGCGCTGAAGGTAGTCGTGGTGATCGCACTGGTCTACCTGATGGTGTTCAAGCCGGCGCTGTGGGGATGAGCCAACGTCTGGGATCGCCCATTGGAATATCGGCGACCTTTGTCACACCGGTAATCTGCGAGTCCTCACCCTACCGTCCTCGATTGTAGCGATGATACCGTCGAGAACTTCCTGCTCCAGGCTCGGCAGTACCTGCTGGAGTCGCGGGTT
The DNA here is from genome assembly GCA_034428835.1 of Dehalococcoidia bacterium. Taxonomy (GTDB): domain Bacteria; phylum Chloroflexota; class Dehalococcoidia; order Lucifugimonadales; family UBA1123; genus VXRN01. The sequence goes on along the minus strand of DAOUHG010000243.1, from coordinate 22,024 downwards.
CACATATTCCACACGGGGGTCGGACAGCCGGAGCGTTACAAGAGACGGCTTTCGTCGCGCCGACTGACACCAAGATACTTGAGAACCCCAGATCCTGTGTCAGTATCGCTCTACCGAGTTCTACGGCTTCAAGTACGATGGTCTCGTCCTGAGCGTCTGCTGGTAGAACCGACTGAACCGAGATGACGTCGTGACCGATTCGGTTGAGTAGTTGGATGGTGCGAGGGGAGATGTGAACGTCGGCGAGCAGCCTCATCCAACGGATACGGTATTATCGCTAGCCAGCCAAGCTCCAAACGTCGCGCATTCATAGACATCCTCAAGTCCTAGGATAGGGTACTCACGGACCATGTCGGTCGCAGTGTATCCGGCGCCCAAGAGCTTGAGTACGAACTCGACGGTCATGCGAGTGCCTTTGACGGTCACCTTACCCTCGCAGACCTTGGGGTCAATGGAGATGCGTTGGAAATCCATGAACTCAGATTACACGAACAATCTCGTTGATGCCATCGAACCAAGTCGCTTGGACTCTTGAACCAGTGTGTTAATCGGCCCATGCGTGAGATACACCGCCACCCCTGGGTTCCGGTTTTCGCCGGAATGACGATAGTGTATTGCATACCAATCTGGCACAGACTCGGTTGCTTAGAGGAGCGTTGAAGGATCGGACGGTTTGGGCTACAGCTTCCGACCCACACCCTCAGCAACCGCCTGGTCGTAGACTGCTTTGGCTGCAGCGATGTCCCAGAGGGCCATTCCGAGGGACTTGAAGAGAGTGACGTCTTCGGGGTGGCGCCGGCCCGGGGTCTGGCCGCTTACCACTTCCCATAGCTCGCGCATCTGCTCCCAGAGCACGAGGCCGCGTCCGGCTGTCATCATCAGCTCCCCAGACTCGATCCTAGCCTGGGCACGGTCGTCGACGAATATCAGGTCTGCCCTCTGGACTGCGGCATCGTCGAGCTCGGTCACGTAGGGGTCGGCGCCGCCGACCGCGTTGACGTGCATTCCCGGCTCCAGCCACTCGCCGTGAAGCACCGGCGTCCGCGAACTCGTAATCGTGATGGCTATGTCGGCTCCGTCCACGGAAGCGCGGGCTGAGTCGACCGGGGTCACCTCGAAGCCGAGTCGCTCGGACATCTCGGACGCGTACGCGCTGCGTCGCTCGGGATTCGGGCTATAGACCCTGGCGGCGCTAAGGTCGCGAACTTTGCTGACGGCCTCGAGCTGGGTCCTGGCCTGAAAGCCGCTTCCGATAACTCCGACGGTCGCTGCGTCGGGCCGCGCCATGTGCCTGGTCGCTACACCTGTGGCCGCTCCGGTGCGAAGCTGGCCAAGCCGGTTTGCCTCGACGATCGCGAGCAAGTCGCCGGTGCGACTATCTGAAAGCATTACGAAGAACCTGTACACGCCTCCCGCGAAGGTGTACGTCTTGAATCCAAACACGCCCAGATCGCTGTCTGAGGCAATCATGGTGTTGACGTGAGTGTCGGGGCCGGCCATGAGCCGCTGCCTGGGTTGATTGAGGGCAGTGCCGTCCGCCTGACGACGGAGCACCGATTCGACCGCAAAGAGAGCCGCCTCCATGTCAAGGAGGCGGTGTACGTCTTGTTCTGTCAGGTAGAGGGGCAACCTATTTGCGTACGGCCACGATATCCAGCCAGTTGCGAGGAACGTGTGTGATGTTCATCTCATCGAAGGTCTGGTGCACACCGGTCTGAAGAGACGCGCTCGCCTCCTTCAACGGGACACCGGGCATGGTGCCCACAATGAAGTCCTCGAACGTGCTGATGTCCAGCCATCCCTCGATCGGCACCTGGACCGTATCCTCCACCTGGCGTACCACGATGAAGTTGTGGCGTTCCAGCAGGTCGCGATACTCGTCGGCGGTCAGATGCTTTCGCGATTCGACCTTGTCGGCCCGCCGCGGTGAAAGCCCGTACTCTCTGCGCAGTACCCGCGCCGACTTGAACATCCACTTGCGATAGAACTGGAGCGACTCCGGCACCTGTCCACCTTCGTAGAACGAGGTGTTGAATGCGAACTTTCCGCCCGGATTGAGCGTGCGCGCAATCTCGTCGATGAGGCCGTCCTTGTCGGGGATGTAGTGGATGGCGTTGCAGAAGATGACGGTGTCGGCCCGCTCCTTCATCGACTCGGACACCTGCTCGACCTGGCTCTGAACGAACTGGACGGCGTTGTCCCTGTGGGCCTTCAACTCCTCCATAGCCTGCTTGAGCGCGATGGAGGAGTGGTCCACCGCGACGATAACGGAGTCTCGCGCGCCGCGAAGCTGTTGCAGAATTAGCTTGGTCACGCCGCCGGTTCCGCAGGCGAGGTCGACAATCCGCTGACCGGAGCTGGGCTCGGCCATGGCCACCAGTCTTGCGTTGAGCGCCTCATAGAACGGGTTCTGGGAAAATGTGGCAAAAGAGAAATCTGCGGATGTCATGTCACCTCTCCTTGTGGCGAAGTCCATGAGGAAGCCTAACGGTGAATATCCCACGCCCAGCAGTTGCCGGCAGCTACCGGTACAGGCGCATTATACCACTAGCAAGGAAAAAGGCTAAACAGTGTTCGCGATTGGTATTCAGGGGTGAATCATGGCCAGTTCGGAGGCGATGCCGGACGGCGGCCTCTGGGGTATAATGGGCCGAGCCAGAGTTCCCGGAGGTTACGACCATGGTGACGGCCACACGATTGCAGCATACGCTTGTCGATCCCACCACGAAGCCCATTATTCCGACGTTTGTTCCTGCGCAGAGGTTGGACTCGCTGGAAAACAAGCGCCTTGGGCTGATCGACGACGCAAAGGACGGGGCACGCGAGCTGCTCGAGGAGATCGCCGATGTCCTCAACGAACGGTACGGCGTCTCGAACGTCGTCTACCATCGGAAGCCGTCGGCTTCCAAGCCCGCCGACCCAGATGTCATAAGCAACATGGCGGAGGAGTGCGACTACGTAGTTGTCGCCATCGGCAGTTGAGGGTCTTGCAGCGCGTGCAGTGTGCACGACGGAATCCACGCGGAGAATGCCGGTATCCCATCGGTAACTATCTGCACCGACATCTTCGAGATCACCGCGAGGTCAATGGCACAGATGTGGGGCGCTCCGGCATACCCAATCGTACTGACGCCTCACCCGATTGCTGAGTTGAACAGAGAACAACTGAGGGCCAGGGCTGAGTACATGCTCGCCGAGATGGAGTCGATACTGCTCGGGGCTGCCGTTTAGCGTCGCTGCGACGAGTCGATCAGGCGCCGCTGGACAGCTCCTCGAAGATGCCGCGCCAGACGTCCGCTCCGCCGCCGCCCATCTTCTCGCGATAGATGATGATGCCGTCCGCGCCGAATGCCACCTTGGTGGACTGGTTCGTCACGTGGAGCTTGAACAGGACCTCGCTGTCCGAGTCGGCCACTGGCCAGGGATATCCCTGGTTTTTGCCGAATCTCTCCAGCGTTTCTAGGTCGTCTGAGGGGTCGACGTTCACGGCGTAGAAGTCGACGGCGTCGGCGTACTCAGGGTAGATGTCTTTCAGGCTCCGCAACTCGGAGCGGCATATCGTTCAAGTCGTGGCGAAGAAGAACAGGAACGCGGGTCTTCCATTCTGGAGCAGACCAGCCGACGTGATCGGTGTGCCGTCGGTCAGCACTATCTCGAAGTCCGGGATGCGGTCGCCGATGTTGTTGCCGATCTTGAAGTCGATCGCAGACGTCACGGGGGCGACCATGGGTGAGGGCGCTGATGGCTCTTCCGAGCCACAGGCTGCGGCCAGCACGACGACAACTACCGCTAAAAGGATCGCGGAGGTTTTCTTTAGCAACGGCACGATCCCTTCGAGTTCATTCAGGTGGGTCTTGAGCCAGATTCAGTCCGTGCCCGTGCCTGAAGTTTACCAAAATCGACGCCTTTTACTAGGCAGTGTTGACATTTCCCGTCATTCCCGCTTTCGCGGGAATCCAGGCGCCTTTGGAAGCAGACATCGCCTCCATTCTGGGTTCCAGCCTGCGCCAGAGTGACGAAACTGGGTTGTTGAGCTGCCTGATAATCAAATGTCAACACTACCTAGAGTGAGTGGTCTACCAGTTTGCCCCGTTATTCAGAATGGAAGATGCTCTATGACGAAGGCATTTCGCCAATCCTGCAGTGTGTCAATGTGGATGGATCGTGTCGGAATCGCCTTTGCGGCGTTGATGTTGATACTGGTGTCTCTCGCCGCTCTCGCCTGCTCCTCCTCATCCTGGGGAAGTGATGCGACGCCCTCGGTCACTGAGGCTCCGGCTCGCGCTTCCAGAACAGGTCAGGAGATTTTCTCCACCACTTGCCTCGCCTGCCATGGGGCGTCAGGCGAGGGCCAACCTGACTGGCACATCCCAAAGGCAGACGGCACACTCCCCGCCCCGCCTCTCAACGGCGACGGTCATACCTGGCACCATTCGGACGGCTTCCTGTACAGGTACGTCAAGAACGGCGGGAAGATGCTGGAAACCCCTAGCCTGCCGGACTTCAAGAGCGGCATGCCCGCGTTCGGCGATCAACTCAGCCACGAGGAGATCGTCGGAGTGCTCACCTACGTCAAGAGCCTCTGGGGAGAGAAGACCAGCCGGGGTTCATCCATTGTGGAATGGCAAGCCCTGGGGAGTATTGAGGACCCGTTTCCGCCCGCTCCCTAGTCGCTGCATGATCTAACGTGCGGGCGACATTTACTCAGGAATTTCTCGCGCTTAGAGTGCGTCAGCCGCCCAGGTCCTGAAAGACCTGTGTCCACTTGTCTTCGCCGCCGCCACTGAACCCGTCACGATAGACAATGACGCCATCCCCTCCGAAGGCGATCTTTATGGACTGCTGGGTCACTCTCAGACCGGCAAGCATACCCTCTCCAGGCTGGGCGGCGGGGAACGTCCAACCCCGATCCTCGCCAAACTTCACAACATCTTCGATTGTGTCGGCACGATTCTGGTTTACTACGTAGAAGTCCACTCTGCCGGCGAACTCCGGGTAGATGTCCTTCAGGCTCTGCAACTCAGAGCGACAGACCGGTCAAAATGTGGCGAAGAAGAACAGGAACGCGGGCCGACCGTTGTCAATCAGGCTCGCCGAGGTAACGATTGTGCCGTCGGCGAGGCTCATCTCGAAGTCCGGCACCCGTTCACCAACCTTGCTGCCGATCTTGGCGGTCACGACGGGCGCCATAGTAGCGGTTGGCTCAGGCGTGGACCTGGGCGGCACCGACGTGGATGTCGGCGGCACGGGAGTGGGCGATGGGGGCAGTGTTGGAACTGCGGTAGGCGGCGGAGCGGTCGGCTGAGGCGCCGGGGTCACGGTTGCAGCAGCCACTACGGGCGCGGCGGTCGGCTGAGCCGGAACTGGCGTCGCGGGTGCGGTCGTGGGCGCAGGGGCAGTTGTCGGCGCTGGCACGGACGTTGGGGTGTCGGCCGCAGCAGCTCCAGACATGGCCGTTGCCGTCGGAGCTACTGGGGGAGCGGAAGGCGCACCCGTGTACACCCCCGACGGACTGGGAGATGGAGCAGGCGAAGAGGAGACGACGGTCGTGGCCGTAGGCGCGGATGCGGTTGTCGGTGCGACAGTCGAGACGCTGGTGGGCGTCGCCGTGTCCTGGACGACTGCCACCGCAGGGGCCGTTGTCGGTGCGGCGGAAGCCGGGGGCGCAGTCGTTGGAGCCGGCGCGGGTGCAGGGGCTTCCGAGTCTGAGCCGCACGCGACTGCGATGGCCGCTATCACGACGAGCGCTATCGGCGCGAGGCGTCTCAGCCTTATGGACTCTCGGATGGTCGATCTGCTAGAGGACAAGTGTCAGTTTCCCGTTTCCAATAGCTGGCTCGATATTACGCGGGAACGCGCCGGACAGTTTCTCACGCGATATCCATCAGTCTAACAAGGGTGGCGAGGTCTGGCACTTCCAGATCGGGCTGCGCATCGGTGGGTCGCGTCGCTCCAGGCCCCTCGCGGTCATGCCCGCGATTCACCCACACCGACGCGATTCCGAGCTGGTTGGCAGGTCCGATGTCGTGATACAGACTCTCGCCTATGTGCAGCCAGCGGCTCTTATCGATGTTCATCCTCTCCAGCGCCGTGTGAAAGTTGCGATGGTCCGGCTTGTAGCTCCGCACCTGCTGGGCGGTCACGACGGTGTCGAAAGGCACTTCCAGCATGTCTGCGGACTTGGCGAAAAGGTCGTCGTCCACATTGGATATTATCGCAAGCTTGTAGTGGGCCTTCATAGCCCTGAGCGACGGTATGGTGTCGGCGAATATGGGCCACGAGGGCAGAGTATCCGCGAGACAGGTCAGGTCCGACTCTGTGAACTGAAATTCGAGATTCACGCCGATCATCGCCATCACACGCCGCAGGACACGCCGATACTCGAGGTATCGGCTGCCATCCTGGATCTGCGGTTCGACCTCGGCGAAGAGCTCGAGTATCTCCGACCTGGACAGGTCAATGTCGTGAGAGCGCAGCGCGGCGTCTACGGCGTCGGAAATGCCGGTCTCCCAGTCGATCAGCGTGCCGTAACAGTCGAAGCTCAGCCATTCGAAGTGTTGGAAATCAAGCAATGGGGCATACCTTCACTTAAGGCATTCAGGGCCAATACGAATCAGCGGGTCATTGTGGCTACTATGTTGGCAGCCTTCTCCTGGTTGTACTTCAGAGCAAGGCTCTTGTGGTTGATGAGGTCGACGATCGTTCCGATGAAACAGAACCCGGCCGTCAACAAGTATGCGATCCCCATTCCAATCTGTCCGACGTAGAAGCGCTGCAGGCCCGCAAGGACAACAAAACCGAGAAGCGTCAGGAGCAGCACGTTCGTCGAGTCCCGGCGCTGACTCCTGTAAGCATTGGCGAACAGGATTGCGTCGTCGTCCGTCATCGGCTCGACCAAGCCACGGACGTACATCAACTCCTCGCCCTCAAGTTCGGGCATAACTCTTATGATGTCAGCCATTTGAAATCTCCCGGATTCCCATGCTCTTCCATTTGCGCAATTGCAGGCTCACGATGCGGTGCGCCAGTACGATGACGACGGGCAACCCGAGCCAGTGTGCCTGAAGGGAAGCATGGATGTCTCCCCTGAACAGGTAGCCGATAGAGTGGCCGAGACCGCGCCCCGGGCTCTCGATTCCAAAGACCCACTGCGGCCAGAACAGCGTGAAGTGAGTCTCAGAGGTCGGATTGCCGACGGCCACCACGATCAGGCCGAGCGTCCAGATCAGGACTTCGAAGTCTGTGAACCTTCTAATCGCCTGTATTTTGTCTGGTATCAAGGGACTCCACATAGGAAGCAGGTCGGCAGACGCGCTATCGCCCGCGAATCCTACCACACCGGCGATCAGGCCAAGTAATCCGCCACTATCAGAGGGGAATTGCCAGAGCGGACATATGTGTCCTATCATTGGCGTGTGACAGGTAGAGAGTTCATACGCAGGGTAACCAGAATCGGTCGCCAGCGCGGGGTATCAGTCAGTGTCGACACTGAACGCGGTAAGGGTAGCCATATTACGTTGTACTACGGACCTCGCCACACAGTGGTCAAGGACCGCCAAAAGGAGATCGGAGCTGGTCTACTCTCCCGGATGATACGCGATTTGGGACTGGAACGGCAGGACGTTCGATAGGGCGCAGACTGGAGGTCGGGGTATGAGGTTCATCTATCCAGCACAGCTTTGTCAGTATTCCGAGGATGAGGTCGTCGTCTCTTTCCGAGATGTGCCTCACTGCCACACATCCGGCGAAGACATCGCTGAGGCGCTATTGGAGGCTGAGGACGCGCTTGAAGAGGCGATCGCAGGGCACATTAACCGAGGGGATTCCATTCCGGTTCCCAGTACGCCGCTTGCCGGAGAACACCTTGTTCCTCTGCCCGTTGACACGGCAGCTAAAGCTGCCCTCACGATGGCCTTTCGCGCGAGCGGTCTCACTCGCGTCGAATTGGCCAAGCAACTTGGCGTAAATGACAGGGTCGTACGTCGGATGCTTGACCCGCGTCATGGTACTTCAGTCAACCGGATCAACGACGCGCTGAGGGTGCTCGGCAAGCAGGCTGTCCTCGAGGTTCAGGACGCTGCTGCAGGATCTTCTCCTATATCACACTCCGTTCAGTCAGAAGTAGGCGTCGCCTAGACCGGCGAGGGCGGCGTATAATCTCAACTTGGATCAGACGGTGGGAGGTAAGCTATGCGACTGGAAGGTAAGGTAGCGCTGATAAGCGGAGGCGCCAGGGGGATGGGAGCGGCCGAGGCGCGCCTGTTCGCCTCTGAGGGCGCGAAGGTTGTACTTGGAGACGTGCTTGAGTCCGAGGGCCAGCAGGTCGAGGCCGAGATCGCCGAGGCGGGCGGCGAAGCGGTGTTCGTCCACCTCGACGTGACCAGCGAGGACGACTGGCAGCGGGCCGTCGATACAGCTATCGAACGGTTTGGAGGGCTGCAGATCCTGGTCAACAACGCCGGCATCTGGAACGGCGGCAACGTCGAGACCCAGACCGTCGAGGGCTGGGACCAGATAATGGACATCAACGCCAAGGGCGTGTTCCTGGGCACGAGGGCCGCGATTCCTGCCATGCGGGAGTCCGGGAGCGGCTCGATAGTCAATATCTCGTCGGTTGCGGGCATCATAGGAAGCGTCGGGGCGACTGCGTACAACGCATCGAAGGGCGCCGTGAGGCTACTCACCAAGTCCACAGCGGTCCAGTACGCTGCGGAGGGAATTCGCTGCAACTCCGTCCACCCCGGTCCAATCGAGACGCAGATGATACGCGAAGTGTACCCGGACGACGAGATCAGGACCTCGCGCGTCAGCGCGATTCCCATGGGACGGATGGGCGAAATGGACGACGTGGCGAAGGGTGTGCTCTTCCTGGCGTCGGACGAAGCGTCGTACATGACCGGCAGCGAGCTGGTGATAGACGGCGGCGCCACAGCTATGTAGAGAAACTCTGGAAAGGAGTTCCGATGACCACCCAAGAAAAACTCCAGCGCGAGATCGACCAGTTCATTGCCAACACTCCGGTCTCCGGGCAGAAGCAGATCGACGCGGAAGAGTATCTGCCAGGGGGGAGCTCCCGTGGCACAGCCTTCTTCGCGCCGTATCCGCACTTCATCGAGAGAGGCGAAGGGCACTACATTTACGACGCCGACGGCAATCGCCTGCTCGACTTCATGATCAACGCGACCAGCCTGATCCTCGGCCACGCCCATCCAGACGTGACCCGCGCCATCCAGGAGCAGGCGGCCAGGGGAACGGCGTTCACCGGGCCGACCGACCCGCAGGTGCGTATGGCGAAGCTCATGACTGAGCGGGTCCCCTCACTCGACCTGGTGCGATTCACCAACTCGGGCACCGAGGGCACGATGATGGCGATTCGCGCCGCTCGCGCGTTCACCGGCAGGGAGAAGATCGCCAAGTTCGAGGGCGGCTACCACGGAGCGCACGAGTACGTTTCCGTGAGCGTCAGGCCGCCGCTCGCAAAGCTCGATCCCTCGGGACCGACGCCGATCCCAGAGCATCCGGGGATGCCCCAGAGCATCCTGGACCAGGTGATCGTCCTGCCCTACAACGACCTCGACTGGTGCGAGCGGGTGCTGCGTCAGAACGCGAGTGAGATCTCCTGCCTCATCATGGAGCCTGTCATGTCCAGCTTCGGCTATCTGGCGGGCGACATCGAGTTCCTGAGAGGGCTTCGCGAGCTTACGGCCGAGCTGGGCATCATCCTGATCTACGATGAGGTCCAAAGCTTCCGCATCGCTCCCGGCGGCGCGCAGGAGATGTTCGGCGTGATCCCGGACATGACGTCGTTCGGCAAGATAATAGGCGGCGGGACTCCGGTAGGCGCGTTCGGAGGCCGGGCTGACATCATGGAGCTTTTCGACCCGACGAAGGGCGCCCCAATAGCCCACGCCGGGACTTTCAACGCCAACCCGGTGACGATGGCCGCGGGCGAGGTGGTCATGAACCACCTGACGCCAGAAGTGTACGACCGCATGAACGCGCTAGGAGACGAGCTCCGTGCCAAGCTGAGCGCCGTGTTCGACGAGTTCGAAGTACCTGCGCAGGTGACGGGGGTCGGCTCACTATTCGGCATACACTTCACGTCTGAAGAGATCACCGACTACCGCACAGTTGTCCGCGGTGACCAATCCATGCGGCAGGCGCTGTTCGTAGGTCTACTCAACGAGGGCATTCTGCTCCAGGGCGGCACGGCCGGCGCAATGAACTCGCTGACGAGCGAGGCCGACATAGACACGCTGGTGGACGGCACGAGGCGGGTGATCCAAAGGGTGAGGTAGGCGACGGGCCAGGGCAATCTCATTTAGGCGGGGCTGGCTTTATCGGGGCTTCCCACCCCACTGGGCTCCGGCCTTCGCCGGAGCGACGATTGACGGTGGCGGGCCGAAGTCCAAATGCGATTGCCCTGAGCGAGGTCCGGAGTGTCCTTTAATTTGGGTGTGAGCTTTGTCTATACTTGAACAATGTATTGTGCTGTAGAATATAAGACGCATTAAGGAAGAGGAAGTGTTGCTTAAACTCAAGAAATACGCAGTTTTGTTTGCAATCTTGACAGTAACCGCGATGCTCACGTTGGCGGCATGCTCGGACGAGATGACAAACGCAGAGGTCAGGACGGCCGCCGAGGGCATGGGAATGGTCATGGCCGGCGAGGCCATGATGAGTGACGCGGATGTCATGGCCAAGGCCAAAGAGATGGGCATGATGACCGATGTCGAAGCCAAGGCCATGGCTGACGAGATGATGCCTGCGGAGCCTGCGATGATGGGCGGCGACAGGCTTGCCCAGGTCAAGGGGCGGGGCAAGGTCATCTGCGCCAGCAGGAACGACGTGCCCGGCTACGGCTCCATCGACAGCTCCGGCAACAATGTCGGCTTCGACATCGACCTCTGCCGCGCACTGGCGGCCGCCGTTCTCGGCGATCCGAGCGCCACTGAGATCCGCCTGATCTCAGCATCAGAGCGCGGTCCGACGATCCAGTCCGGCGAAGTCGACATGCTTGTCAGGACAGTTACCTGGACGACCTCGCGCGACTCGCAGTGGGGCAACTACACGCAGACGATGTTCTACGACGGCCAGGGGTTCATGGTCAACAAGGAACTCGGCCTGATGAGCGCGCTGGACCTGAAGGACGCGTCCGTATGCGTTACCCAGGGCACCACCACGGAGTTGAACCTCCAGGACTTCTCCAACCAGAACGACCTGAACATCATGGCTCTGACGTTCGAGGACACCGACGCGGTGGTGGCCGCCTATGAGAGCGGACAGTGCGACGCGTTCACCAATGACCGCTCGCAGCTGGCAGCCCTCGGCAGCGCGTTCCAGAACCGCGACGCCCACGTCATTCTGCCTGAGACCATCTCAGAGGAGCCTCTTGGCCCTGTGGTGCCTCACGGCGACGACCAGTGGTTCGACATCGTAAAGACCGTTATGGGCATTCTCATCTACTCTGAGGCCTACAGCGTGGACTCCGGCAGCGTGCCCAGCGCAGTCACCGGAGACACGAAGGTTGACCGGCTGTTCGGCCTGGAAGGCTCGTTCGGCCAGGAGAGCTTGGGCCTGAGCCAGACGGTCGCGCAGGACGTGATCAAGGCCGTGGGCAACTACGGCGAGATCTACGACCGTAACCTCGGTCCGGGCGGGATCGACCTGCCTCGCGAAAACGGACGCAACGCCCTGTGGTCCGGTGCGCCGTGCATGGACTGCCCAAAGGGCGGCCAGATCTACTCCGCGCCGCTGCGGTAGCGTAACAGTCTGAACATTTAAGCTAAGCAGGATGCGACCGGTGTGCAGCCGGTCGCCTCTTTCTTTTCAGGCTCTGAGACAAGCGCCATACTCCATCAGAAGTTTGGTCTCGTCACTCCCGCGAAAGCGGGAGTCCAGAATGGCGAATGGTGGTCACTGGTCCGTGGATTCCCGCTTTCGGGGGAATGACGGGTAGGAATTCAGAATATTGCACTTCCCTCTGATTCGCCGACTGCGAGCGAATCTTGCGAGGATGTAATAGAATCAGGCGACCTTGAAACAGCTATCTGACAGATCGATATGGTGACAACGCTTCGCAGTCTAACCACGTACCAGGGCATCCCGGTCTGGCGGCATGTCCAGGTTATACAGTGGGCGACCCAGATCGTATCGGGGATACTGGTCGTTGTTGCAGTCGTCTGGTTCTTCGCCAACATCGCCAATGCCGTACAGGAACGGGAGATCCCACACGGGTTCAGCTTCCTGGACCGAGAGTACTCTACCCCAATCGGAAGCCACTTCCTGCCCTACGAATCATCGGACACATTCCTGTACGCCTTTGTCGTGGGAGCGACGAACACGGTAATCGTCTCGATAGTCGGTGTGGTACTGGCGACCGCGCTGGGGGTCGTAATAGGCGTCGCTCGGATGTCGGGCAACTGGATCGTGTCCAAGGTCGCGCTGATCTATATCGAATTCTTCCGAAACGTGCCGCTGCTGGTGCAGCTCTTCTTCTGGTTCTACATAGTCCTGGCGCTGCCGCAGGTCCGCCAGGGATACGTGATAGCCGACCGGGTGTACGTAAATAATGGCGGTCTGTCCATACCGTTCCCGATTCCCAGCACTGTCGGAGCGGCGGCGAGCTGGTTCGCGCTGGCAATCATCGCGATCGTAGTCGGATTTATTGTCAACAGATTACTTACCCGTCGCGAGACGCTGACGGGGGCGTCGTCGTATCCGCTCCTCTCAGGCTGGGGCACAGCGATTGTGATCGGCGCCGTCGGCTGGCTGGCCGTAGGAGCCGTGTACGGTGGGGCGCCATTCACTATCTCTGTTCCGGAGCCGCAGGGTACGTTCGGACGACTCGCGGGAGGGTTCACTGTAGCAGGAGGACTGGTGGCGTTGCTGGCCGGGCTGGTCACCTACACGTCGTCCTTCATCGCCGAGATCGTGCGAGCCGGCATACAATCAGTGGGACGGGGGCAGGTCGAAGCGGCACGCGCGCTTGGGCTTCCGGCTATGGAGGCGCTGCGTCATGTTACGTTTCCGCAGGCACTTCGAGTCATCGTGCCTCCGCTGATAAGCCAGTACCTCAACCTGACCAAGAACAGCAGCCTCGCGGGAGCGATCGGCTACTCGGACCTGACCAACGTGGCCAAGACCATGACGCAGACCGCGCCAGCGGTGTCCATATTCATCCTGATTATGGCGGCCTACCTGGCGATGAGCCTCACATATTCGGTGATAGGTAACCTCTACAACCGGCACATACGCTTCTGAATGGTTAACCAAGGAAAGTCGAAGCTGAGAAGTCCACGATGGCGACGAACGCTGACATAGACAGGGGGCGGGCCCTCCCGCCGCCACGCTCCAGCAGGGGCGCGGTCGGCTGGATGCGCGCCAACCTGTTCAGTACCCGGTACAGCGGTGCGCTGACAGTCGTGTCGGCCATCGTTCTGGCCGTGTCCCTCTGGTACGGACTGGGATGGGTGTTCTTCAGCGCCGACTGGACAGTGATTGCCGTCCTGGGCGGCCGAATGATAATCGGGCAGTACAACATAGAGGCAGCGTGCCCCGGTCAGAACTGCTTCTGGAGGCCGCAGGCGTCGTTGCTGTTGGTGTCTGCGCTGCTGGGGATGGCGTGGGGAATTGCCGGAGGCGGCCTCACGAAACGCATCGCCATAGCGGTCGTAGTCGTGTTGGCAGCGTTCGCCCTGCTGCCCTACGGCCTGGACACGATGGGAATGGACGTGCGCGCGCTGCTCGTCGCCAACCTGCCCGCGCTGGGAGTCGGCTGGGCGATCGCGCGCTACACTCCGCTGGGTACGCCGCGATGGATTACGATAGCCGGGGTCGTTGTATTTTTGGCGACACTAGTCCTGCTGCGTGGACTGCCGGGGGTCCCCGGCCTTCAACCAGTATCGGTAATCTACTGGGGCGGACTGATGCTGAACCTGCTGCTGGCGGTGGCGGGCATTGTGCTCAGTCTGCCTATCGGTATCGCACTGGCGTTGGGTCGCAGGAGCCAGCTGCCCGTGGTGAAGCTAATGTGCGTGGTGTTCATCGAGGTATTCCGTGGAGTGCCGCTAATAACGCTGCTGTTCATGTCGCAGGTGCTGGTGCCGCTGGCCTTCCCCGAGGACTTCCCGCAGAACTCGCTGTTCCGCGCCGCGGTCATAATCACGCTGTTCAGCGCGGCGTACATGGCCGAGAACATCCGTGGGGGACTGCAGGCGCTGCACCCCGGCCAGGCCGAGGCGGCGCGCGCGCTCGGTCTTCCCGGCTGGCAGACCACGCTGCTCATCTCCCTGCCGCAGGCCATTCGGAACGTCATACCCGCAATCGTGGGCCAGTTCATCTCGCTGTTCAAGGATACCAGCCTTGTGTACATCATCGGTATGCTGGACGTTGTCGAGATCAGCCGGGCGTTCATTCAGGGCAACACCGAATACCTGGCGAGCGCGAAGGAGCTGTTCATTTTCCTCGCGCTGGTCTTCTGGGTGTTCACATACAGCATGTCTTACGTGAGCAGGCGCATCGAGCGGCAACTGGGCGTCGGCGAGCGGTAGGGGTAGGTTTGAAACCTGCCCGTACTTGAGTTTCAGGGGGCTGTCATGGCTGCGATGGAAGAGACGACCGGAACGGAAGACATGATCGTCTGCCGGGACGTGCACAAGTGGTACGGCGACTTTCACGCGCTTCGGGGGATCTCGACCACGGTCAAGAGACGCGAGGTGGTCGTAGCCTTCGGCCCCTCCGGTTCGGGCAAGTCCACGTTTATCAGGACCATCAACCGGCTTGAGGACCACCAGCAGGGCGACATCATAGTCGATGGCGTCGAGCTTACCGACGATGTACGCAACATCGACGCAGTACGGCGTGACGTGGGCATGGTATTCCAGTCGTTCAACCTCTTCCCCCATCTCACGGTGATGGGCAACATCACGCTTGCACCGATCAAGGTGCGCCACATGCCTTCCGATGAGGCTAAGGGAGTGGCAATGAGTCTCCTGGAGCGCGTGGGCATACCAGAGCAGGCAGACAAGTATCCCGCCGAACTCTCAGGAGGTCAGCAGCAGCGAGTGGCGATAGCCCGCGCACTGGCAATGCAGCCGAAGATCATGCTGTTCGATGAGCCCACTTCCGCACTGGACCCGGAGATGATCAAGGAAGTGCTGGACGTGATGCAGGAGCTCGCTGAGTCCGGTATGACCATGATCGTGGTGACACACGAGATGGGCTTCGCCCGCGAGGTCGCGGACCGAATGATGATGTTCGACGAGGGCATAGTCGTCGAAGAAGGCCCGCCGGACCAGATTTTCGAGAACCCGCAGAGCGACCGGACGAAGCTGTTCCTGTCTCAGATACTGTAAGTCCGGGGCGTGGAGTTCACACTGTCGGAGCCGGAGTAACCCTACGGTCGGCGGGAACGTCTCCATAGCCATTTGGTGACTAGTGCGGCTCCGCCCAGCAGACCGAGCGCGAGACAGGCGAGGTACACGTCCACCGAGGACAGCGCGTTCAGCGTTGCGTTGCTGTCGGAAAACGGCGCGATCGGGCGAATGTCCGTGTAGAGGAAGCTATCGAGCAGAACGTGGCTGTATCCGCCCAGCAGCGCGCCTGATATGGCCGCGAGCAGCGGGACTCGCGGCTCCATCCAGAGAAGACTCTCACGGTCTGCGCCTACCAGTCGATTCCACAGCCTGAGCGCGCGCTCCAGCAGCGGTCTGCCGATGACGACCGCCAGCAGAGCTACCAAGGTGGCCCCCGGGTAGGTGTGAAGGAATCGGTGGTATGGCCAGTCGTCCCTGAGCAGGTGGACAACGACTTCGGCGTCGATAACCACCTGGGTGATGCCGAAGATCAGGAAGCTGAAATACTTCGGGGCGACGGCTTTCACCGCGAGAGCGGGACCCATGTGGAACGGCGTGATGGGCATGGGCGAGTGTAGCAGAGATGCTTGCTTGAAGAGGTGTAAACTGGGGCATGTAGGGAACTGCCCTACGTACTACGATCTACGAAAAAATGTCTGCCACTGGCATACTCCACCCCGAGACGACATCGCCGCCGTCCAGCGTGTCCGCTTCAGTCAGTGATACCGTGCCCGCACGTGAATGCACCCTGACCGTGCGATTGCGCGGATTCACTACAATGACCATGCCTGCACCTGCTTCAAGCCATTCCCCTACCTTGTCATCAACATCGGTGTATCGGTCGTTGGGCGAGATAACTTCGACCACAAGGTCAGGCGCGCCGGAGAAGAATACGAACGGACGCTCAGCCGCATCCACCCGTTCCTGTCTCACAAAGCCGACATCGGGGATGCGCACATGATCCGGGTTTGTTCCCAGCAAGAATCCCGGCTCTGTAAGGGGCACTTCACCGAGTCGATTGCCCCTTACAAATGGGAGCAGAGTTTCTACGATGCGGCTTGCATACACTCCATGGTCAAAGCTCGCAGCCGCCATCTTTTTCAACTCTCCCCTAATCAGCTCATATCGACAGCCGTCATCGGGAATCCTCATGAACTCTTCAGCCGTCATCAGCTTCGCCGTCATCGCCATCTCTCACCTCCACCAGCCTTAGTATATGCCAACTATCGACATGTTATTCCTGCGAAGCAGGTCGCTAGCATTTGGTAGTGGTCAAGTTACGGCCCATCTTCCACAGCGACAGCATGACAGATGCTCATCAGGATGCATGGCTACGCCACAGCCCCCTCCGACCGCAGCTTATTGATCTCGCCGTCTGAGCAGCCGAGATCGCGCAGCACTTCGTCGGTGTGCTGGCCGAGGGTTGGAGCGGGACGCCGGAACTGCCCCGGTGTCTCGGAGAGCTTGATCGGTATGCCGATGTTCTTGACCCGGCCCGCCACCGGATGGTCCGTCTCGACCATCATCTCCCTCGCCCGCACCTGTGGGTCGTCGTACACTTGGGCAAGATCGTTGATCGGGCCAGCGGGTACGCTAGCGGCGCCGAGTATCTCCAGCCAGTGATCGGAAGTCTGCTGGGCGAAAGTCCCTTCGAGCGTGGACACGAGATCGTCCAGGTTGTTCATGCGGTCTCTCGGTTCGACGAACCTCGGATCAGTCACCAACTCGTCGCGACCTATCGCGACACACAGCCGCTCCCAGTTGGCCTGGTTCGCCGCGCCGATGTTGACGTATCCGTCAGACGTCTCGAACGCCTGGTACGGGGCCGTCAGCCGGTGCGCGCTGCCCTTTGGTTCGGGGATGTCGCCCGTGGCGAAGTACATGGCTGATTCCCAGAAGGTGTATGCGATTCCGCCCTCCAGCAGCGATGTGTCCACGTGCTGTCCCTGCCCTGTTCTGAGCCGGTTGATGTACGCGGTCAGTATGCCGATCGCGCCGAACATGCCCGCGTTGAGGTCGCAGACCGGCACGCCGATCTTGGCAGGTGGACCGTCGGGATGGCCGGTGACGCTCATCAGCCCGCTCATGCCCTGTGTGACCAGGTCGAAGCCGCCACGGCGCGCGTAAGGCCCGGTCGCTCCGAACCCTGAAATGGTGCAGTAGACGAGGGCCGGGTTGATCTCCCGGACCTGCTCGTACCCGAGTTCCATCCGTTCGAGCGCACCCGGTCTGAAGTTCTGGACCAGGATGTCCGACCCTCGCGCCATCCGCTGGGCAAGCTCACGTCCCGCGTCCGACCTGAGATCTATCACGATGCTGCGCTTGTTGCGGTTGATTCCCAGGAACGCTGCGGACTCGCCCTCGATGAATGGCGGTCCCATCCGTCGGGTGTCGTCACCGCCGTTGGGCTTCTCGACTTTCACGACGTCGGCTCCCATGTCAGCGAGCATCATCGTGCAGTACGGCCCAGCCATGATCTGCGTGAGGTCGAGCACCTTCAAGCCTTCAAGCGCCAGCTTAAAGCTGGACATAAAAGATGGTGTCTGCCCCATGGCTAACGTCCCTTGAACTGGGGCTGTCGCCGCTCTATGAAGGCTGCGCGTCCCTCGTGGAAGTCTTCGCTGTCGAAGTTGGAGAACGGCAGGTGCTCTTCTTCCTCGGTCAGGAACTCCACCGCTGGGTTGTCCAGGACCGTCTGGAGAATCTGTTTGTGTCTCGCCTGCGACAGCGGAGCGAGCGGGACCATCTCTTTGGCAAGGCTGTAAGCGACCTCGGAGACTTCGTCTGTAGGCACGACCTGCGTGACCAGACCTATACGATGCGCCTCCTGCGCGTCGATGAGCCGGGCCGACAGCAGGATGTACGAGGCGTTACCGGGACCGACAAGCCGGACGAGCCTACGCATCTCGTTGTAACCCACCAGTATGCCCAGCCGTGCCACGGGGATGCCGAACCGGCTGTTGTCGGCGGCGATGCGGATGTCGGTCGCCGTCGAGAGCTCGCATCCACCGCCCACACAGAATCCCCTGATGAGCGAGATCGTCGGCTTGGACACGGCCTCTACCGCGTCCATCGCGCCGTCGAACGCCTCGGAGTAGACCTTGGCCATCGTCGAGTTGTTGCGGTACGACTCGAAGTCCTTGATGTCAGCTCCCGCTGAGAAGGCAGCCTCCCCGGCGCCTGTGAACACGACCACCTTGACGTCGGAGTCGTGCTCCAGCTCAACGGCGACCCGTCGAAGCTCCAGCCAGCCGTGGTAGCTTATGGCGTTGCGCTGGGCGGGTCGGTTGAAGGTGACGGTGGCGATGCCGTCGCTGGTTGATAAGAGGATGTCTTCGGACATTAGTTGTGTTCTCTCCGAGAAGTCGCCAGCTTAAAGCTGGACATGTAAAAGGCCCTATCGGTCCGCCTGTTCGTGGTTCTTGAGTTCGGATAGCGTGAGTCCGCGACCGGCTCTCTTCGCTTCAAGCCAGCGACTGAAGGATGATCGGCTTTCCCCAGACTTCCTCCCTGCCAGTAGTCCCTCTACGCTTATGTCTTCATCAAGGTCGGGCCAGTGGATGCCCTCACCACTCCCAATCAATCGCCAGTTATTTCGCTCTGACTGGGTCGCATGGACCAGTCGTGGGAACCAGTCGAGGGGTACAGATATTGTTCTGCCATCACTAAGCTCGACAACGAGAGCGTCGCAAGTAGTTGCCACACTTTCTGCGTCTGGAATGCTGACCTCAATCGTTGAAACAATCATTCCATGCCTCCATCAGAACGGCTTGGTTTTCCTCGACCATGCGCCGGATCCGCCGGATGTCCGACGTTCTCAAGCCGCCACTGCGTTCCAGCAAGACGGGAGCCAGCCAGAATTTGGCGATGCATCGATCACGTTCGACATGCACATGAGCGGGTTCATTCCTGTCTCCCATGTAGAAGAAGAACCGGTACGGGCCTCTGTGGAACACGGTGGGCATGTATGGACGTTCACGCCATCTCCGGGAGCCAGCCCCACGGGTGAGGGCCCCACTCGGCAGTGAAAACTTCGCCGGACTTGACGGTGAGCACCGGGGTCAGCGCCTTCTCCCCAGTGATCCTGCCTCCCTCAGTGTCGTGGAACCGCCAGCTTCCGGTGTGCTCTTCCAGCACGCTGATGTCCGCCTCTCGTCCGACTGACAAGCTGCCGAGGCTGCCGTCCATGTCGAGCGCGCTCGCCGGGTTCACGGTCGCCATTCGGATCACGCCCTCCAGGCTGAAACCGAGCGCCATGAACCTGGACAGCATCTCAACCATGCTGTGGACCGTGTTCAACCGGCCCGGTATGGTGAGATCGGTGCTGATCGAGCGGGGCACGACACCCTGGTCCAGCGCCGACCTGGCGACGTCGAAGCTGAAGTTCTGCCGTCCGTGGGCGGTGTCCAGGAACACGCCGCGCTCCTGCGCGTCCATGATCTCAGGTACGACCTTTCCGTCGTCGTCGAGTATCCGGCCCGCATTCCCGGTGAACAGGTGCGTGATAATGTCGCCGTCTTCAAGGAGCGGGAGCAGGTCGCGCGTGATCGTCGGGCCATCTGTGACGCCGCGGTCGCCGATGTGGACCATTAGCCGCACGCCGCCCTCGTTGGCTGCCTGCTTGGCAAGCCGTACCATCTCGACGCCCAGGATCGGCACAGCGGGGCCGACCGCGCGGACTTTCACGCCCTGTATCAGCGGCTTGTTCGCCTGGATGACACGGACGGTCTCATCGAGGTCAATATCGTCGCGGTCGGAGATCTCGGGCTGGTAGTTGAGACCGGCCCTGGATATGTGCAGCATACACACGATCCGAGTCTTGACCCTGGGGACGATGTGCTGCGGGAATCCACCGAAGGTGTAACATCCAGCGCTTCCGGCATCGACCACGGTCGTAACGCCTGCGTAGACGCCGGCAAGGTCGGGGTCCACGCCAGTCTGGTTCACTCCGTGGTAAACGTGCGTGTGCAGGTCAATCAGGCCCGGGACGACCAGCTTCCCATCGACTTTGACCACCCGAGTATCCGGGCCGGGTCTGATGTTCGTGGAGAGCTGGGATATGGAGCCGTCCTGGACGGCCACGTCCATCTGGGCGTCAATACCCTGTGACGGGTCGATGACCCTGCCACCTTTGAGCAGAAGGTCGGTCATGTGATCATACCTCCGGGGCGTCACTGAGAGCAGGGCGCGCCCTGCTCCCTTAAATCCGATGGTACATCAGCGTCGGAAACAGGCGCAATTGGCACTTAGCCATTCCTAGAGAAGTACAGAACTCCGAATTCCTACTCGTCATTCCCGCGCACGCGGGAATCCACAGGCCAGCAACTAGGTTCGCAACACTGGACTCCCGCTTTCGCGGGAGTGACGAGACTCCTCCGACGTACCTTTGCACTTCTCTTCGCCATTCTCTAAGCGCGCTTGAGCTGCGATTCCACGGTGGTAGAATCAGCGATAGGAAAAACACTTTGAGGTGAGTTATGAGGCTCGAAGGTAAGGTTGCGATTATCACCGGGGGCGCGAACGGAATGGGCGCCGAGGAGTGCAGGATGTTCGCGCGCGAGGGCGCGAAGGTCGTCATTGCAGACATCGTGGAAGAGGCAGGCAGACAGTTGGAGGCGGAGATAGCCGAGTCAGGCGGCGACGCAGTGTTCATCAGGCTGGATGTTACGAGCGAGTCCGACTGGGAGAGGGCGGTCGAGGCGACAGTGGCGAGGTTCGGCAAGTTGGACATCCTGGTGAACAACGCCGGCATCAGCGGCACGCACCACCCGGACTCGATGAGCACTGAGGGCTGGGACACCTTCATGGAAATCAACGCCAAGGGCGTGTTCCTGGGCATGAAGAGCGTAATACCGCAGATGCAGAATGCGGGAGGCGGCTCCATCGTGAACATATCGTCCATCAGCGGCATCGTGGGGCAGAGTGGAAACCACATGGGGTACAACGCCTCGAAGGGCGCGGTGCGGACGGTAACGAAGTCGGCGGCGGTGCAGTACGCGCAGGATGGAATAAGAGTGAACTCGGTGCATCCGGGAGTGATGCCGCCGATGCGCTCGTCCAGCGCAGCGAGGAATCCGGAGATACAGAGCAGCTCGGTGGAGTCGGTGCCGATGCGCCGCCGAGGGCGTACTGAGGAGGTCGGCTACGCTGTGCTGTTCCTGGCGTCGGACGAAGCGTCGTACATAACGGGCGCGGAACTGGTGGGGGATGGGGGATACACGGCGGTGTAGGAATTGACTCATCCCTTCAGAACTCGGGCCGTACAACTCCGCTCGTCGGCGCGCAAAAGGCGCCAGTGGTCTTTAACGTCAATTGTTCTCGCCGCCCTTCATACTGGACGCTCAGAACTAATCCTTCGCTTTCATAAGCCAGTCCTGCTCTCTCGCCGGACTGCTGAGCCAGGTCTCCACATACTCCTGGCGTTCTTTTGGCACCTCAACTCCCAGACCGTCCGCCAAGCGGGTCATGAAGTTGAACGTGCAGGTGATGAGTACGACCGATAGAATCTGCTCGTCGCTCAGACCGTACTCCCTGAGCACTATACCAATTATGGATGATTACACCGTATTCTCCCTCACCCGGATCTATGGATTCCCGCTTTCGCGGGAATGACGGACGAGGGTCTACGCATGAGAATGTGTCATGGTAGGTTTGTGGCGTAGTCAAAG
>DAOUHG010000242.1:0-3610 GCA_034428835.1 Dehalococcoidia bacterium | reverse complement strand
ATCATCGCCCGCTCTGGAGCGGGCTTCGAATACAAAGCGGTACGCAAGGGAAGTACGCAATCGGACGGGAAGGCGCTGGAACCTTAACGGGGCTGGCGACTCGCAAGTCGGACGGCAAGAAGATGCTGGTGACCAACATGCACGTCATGGGCCGGCAAAGGCGCTAACGGCGCAATCCAGAACCCTTCGGGCGACGAAGAGATGTACCAGGGATCACTTACCCGGAACGATAAGGTGGGCAGCCTCCCCACCTGGGACTCTGAAAACCCCGCCTGGCTTCCGGTTCCTACGAAGCAGGGACAGACCCTTGCAGCTGACGTGGCAATGTGTGAACTCGAGGATGGCGTGGCTGCCAACTTCATTCTCCACGATCACCCCAACCACGGCAACAGGAGAATCATTGCAGGTACGAGGGAGCCAACCGAAGGTATGACACTCAAGATGCTCGGAGCAAGGACTGGGGAGCACACCGTTACTGTGCAAGAGGTCGGCTTGCCAGAGGACTTCGGAGGAGTTGACTTCGAGGGCGTGGTCAGATTGACCGCCAGCGGCGCCACTAGTGATGGCGACTCAGGCGCGCCATGTTTCTATGAAGTCAGAGAGGGCGTGTACCAGCTAGCCTGTATTGTGTTCGCGCATAACTTCTTGAGAAACAGAACAGTGTACGCTTTTCCCGCATCGGTGGCGGAGCGAGAGATGGGCATCACATTCGGCAAACGCGCCCCCACAGCGTCAGCCAGCGCGCCAGGCACAGTTGACCCAAGCGCCACTGTCACCCTGGATGGTAGTGGGAGCATCGATCCAGACGGAGATGTCTTGACATACCGCTGGGAGCAGGAAGCCAGCGTTGGATCAGGGACAGTCGAGCTCACGAACGCGGACAAGGCGGTGGCCACGTTTACGGCGCCCAACCGTCTCGCGGCTTTGACTTTCAATCTGACCGTCACCGACAGGTTTGGGCAGACTGCGACGGACGCGGTGAACATCACCATACAGCCCAACCGCGCCCCCGCCGCCGCGGGTCGAGACCAGACGGTCGATGTGGGTGTCACGGTCACTCTCGACGGCTCAGGGAGCAGTGACCCCGATCCTGGCGACACCCTGACCTATAGTTGGGAGCAACCTGCCGGACCCAGCGTGACCCTGAGCAGTCCCACTGTGGCTAGCCCTACATTTACGGCACCATCGACCGCAACAACGTTGACATTCAGACTCACGATCTCAGACGGTGAAGTGAGCGACATTGACGCCGTGACCGTCCGAGTAATCCAAACGACGGCAGAGGAGGCGGTGCGCAAGTATGACGCCAACAATAACGGCCTGATCGAACGCAGCGAGCTTATCAAGGCCATACAGGACTACCTCTTCCATAACAAGATCAGCAGGAATGAGGTGAGAGCGGTCATTACCCGGCACAATGAGTCAGTGTCCCCATCTGCTCCGGCAGACCTGACTGCCACGGCTGGGAACGCCCGGATCACCCTGGGCTGGAGCAACCCGGACAATGCGAGCATCACGCGATACGAGTACAGGCTGAAGTCTGGCGCGAATGCGTGGGGGGCCTGGACGGCCATACCCGGCAGTGGACCGGCGACGGTCACGTACGTGATAACAGGCCTGACCAACGGGACAGCCTACACCGCAGAGGTGCGCACGGTGAATGCGAGGGGAGATGGACAGTCGGCGCAGGTCGGGCCGGTCACACCCTCAGCTTCCAACAGGCGACCCACCGCCCGCGCCGGAGAGGACCACACGGTGAACGCTGGCGCAAGTGTAACCCTGTCCGGTTCGGGCACAGACCCCGACGGGGACACTCTGACCTACTCATGGGCGCAGCTGCCGGGCGGAGCCAGCGTGGACATCCAGAACTCCACATCCGCCAGCACTTCTTTCACCGCGCCGCCCACTGCGAGGACGCTGAAGTTCAGGCTGACCGTCAATGACGGCAAGCTCAGCGACACTGACGATGTGACCGTCACGGTGAGCAGGCCCACACCACCCCCACCTCCAGTCAACAGGCGTCCCGTAGCCAACGCCGGCCCAAACCGGTCTGTTAGGGGTGGGACGACCAATAGGCCAGGAGTTACGCAGCTAACCGTGGAGATCTACCGTAGAGCGGGCGACTTGTCCGACTATGAATTTGCTCCCGACTGCGTAACTCCTACTGTATTAGAACAACACCGATTCTGATACTCCAGCGAGTGTAGAGCAGGATCTTTCGATTATTGTTCTGGCCTGCTTCCCTATTGTCATGCTGAGCCTGCCGAAGCATCTGGTCAGCAGACCCTTCGATTCTCTCAGGGTGACAGATCGTGGGATAATCGAAAGACCCTCAGTGTAGGGAGTACCATAGTCCACAGGCTCAGTCCTCAAGTTCCGCCAGTATTTCCCTCACGTACTCCACCGACTGCCTGTCCTTGTGAAGCTGGTCTCCCGTGTTTGTGCCCTCCAGGGCGAAGTAGCCGTCGTATCCCGCCTCGTGCATCGTGGACAGCGCGAACCGGTAGTCTATGTCACCGTCGGGCAGCGCGGTCCTTATGAAGTACGAGTGATTGAGCTCCGGAATATGCACCCTCTGGAGGCTCTTGCAGTGCCAGTACTTCGAGTGCGGCGCGAGCGCCACGATGCACTCCTCAGAAGACTCCTCCGGCTCCTCGTACGTCCACAGGACGTTACCGAGGTCGGGGTTCGCGTGCACGTTGGGGCTGTCGGTCAGCTCAAGAAGATGCAGGGTAGACCACGAGTTGTCCGCGATCGAGTGCTGGTGAACTTCAATAGTGATGTCGACGCCGACGTCGCCTGCGCGCATTCCGACCTCGCGAAGCGCATTCGCCGTTCGCACGAAGTCGTCCTCGGTGGCCAGCACGCTTGACCCGTGGGACGACGGCTGACCGCTCGGTCCGGTGTCGAGAGTGGCATCGCGCGGCGGTGTGCCCAGGGCCGTGTTGACGACTCCCGCGCCGATCCAGCCCGCGACCTCTACGGCCTTCTCAAGTCGTTTGCGATTGTCCGCAGCCACGTTGGGCTGGGCCAGTCCCCCACCCGCTCGGATCGCGACGCAGGGTGTACCGGCGTCCGATAGGACCGACTGGAACTCCTTTGCTCGCTCCTTCGTAGCCTCGAAACCGCCGAACGCCTCGAAGCCCAGCTCGATGCCGTCGAAGCCGATATCGTTGACCTTGCCCAGGTACTCGGTCCGGGTCTTGGGGTCCTCCGGGATATTCCACGCGGCTCCGGCTATGAATGGGTAGAAGGTGCCCCGGCGAAATGCGTAACACAGCTTCAATGTATAAACCTCCAAAGTAATGACATGTATCTCAGGTGATAGTAGCCCAAACTCCGGGCCCTACCTGTCATTCCCGCGAAAGCGGGAATCCAGAGGGGTGTGGCTGGTGCCCGGCCACTCGTGAACAAGCCCTTTTCACCCTCACCCCAACCCTCTCCCTCAAGGGAGAGGGGGTTATTCTAATGTCTCCGAAAGGCTCGACTTTGTACACTCAAGCCGCATGACAGATGGAGTCGAGCATCCTGCTGTATAAGAGTCGTGGGACTTTAATCAGTTCAGGTTTGCGCCCTGAGGTTGCAAAAGTTCCCTGATGGACCCATAGGT
>DAOUHG010000241.1:0-3107 GCA_034428835.1 Dehalococcoidia bacterium | reverse complement strand
TTCGACCTGCGAGCGGACCCATTCTGCGCCTGTGCGGGTCTTGCCGAAGCCTCTGCCGGCCATGAGTATCCATGCTGTCCAGAGACCGTCGGGCGGAGTCTGGTTGTACCTGGCGGTAAGAGGCCAGCGGTAGTCAAGCCCTGTCCGTTCGTGTTCCGACATGCGCTGTCCGACAGCGCGGACGGCATCGAGACGGACGGCGTCCGCAGACACCGAATCGAGGCGTGTGGTGAGTGAGTGTGGGTTTGGCATGATTGGTCCTGTGGACTTGTTACAGGGCTGCGGCCGGGTCAAGGGAAGTGTCCTGTGGTGGGGCCGGCGCCGTATTGGACAGAGCCACGGAACCTGCTTCTGTCCTGTTCGTGCAGATCGCAGTCGGGATGGTCGCAGTCAACGTAGATCGAATCTCCAAGAACAAACATCAGCTTTCGTCTGTGCTGTGAGCGTGTGGGCGGACGGGGTTCAGGTGGCTCTTCGGGCTCGGCTTCTGCTTCGGCCTCTGCCTGCTGGGCCTCGCGTTCGGCTTCTTCTTTCTCCCTGCGTTCCCGGTCCGCCGCGATCTGCTTTCGGCGTTCGATCCGCGCCTCGATCTTGGCGTCGAAGTTGGCGGCCTTCTCCTTGATGATCGCCCGATACTCCTCGGGATCGATGGAGTTTTTCCACTCCTCCATCCATTTCTGTGAGTTCTCCCACGCCTCGTTGAAGGCTGAGAGGTCGGGGACATATGGAATGTTGTCGGGGTCTTTTTCTGCCTGCTCTGCCATGATGCGATCTGAGCGTTCTATGGCGTCGTCGATTATCTCATTGATCTCGGCCCAGCGTTTTTCCTCTTCGGGGTCGGGTTGGTCTTCGGGCTTTTCACCCTCACCCCAACCCTCTCCCTGAGGGAGAGGGGGTCTGTCGACTGGTGTTTGTGCTTGGCTGTGCTTTTCACCCTCGCGACTGCCCTCTTCCGAGGAGTGAGTGGAGAGGAGTGAGGAGTGAGAGCCTCCCGACCCTGCCTCCTCTGGGTTCCGGTCCCGGATCAAGCCCGGGACCAAGCCCGGGACAGGCTCTTCGCCGGAACGACGGGGGGAGGACGATGTACGTGCGGCTTCTTCTCTGGCGTGTCTGCCGAAGCCTCGGCTTAGGAGTTCTCTTGCGGCGGATATGCGGTGGTGGGGCTTGAATGCGCTCAGCTCGCCTTCCATGACGTTGATGAGGAAGCGGCAGACTGAGCGTCCGTCGTCGGTGGACTCGCGGATGACTTTGGCGAGTGCGTTGTCGAACTCAGTCTCGCTGGATGAACCGGAGTCGGACCTGCGTCGGGACGGCTCGGGCGGGTTGTCGAGGGTGAAGTCGACTGCCTCGTCTCGCTCGTACTTAACGAGGAGCTTTGCTGCGTCGAGCCTGTGACAGGGTTTGAAGCCGTCTAGCTCGGCCCGCATGACGGCGAACAGAAAGTCGACGATGGTGATGCCGTCGTTGGTCCTGTCCTGGATTATGTTTGCGAGGTTCATGGGGAATGGTGAATTCCTATTAGTACGGGCGTTCTGATAAAGAGGATAGTGGACGGGGTGGGTTGCGTCAAGGGCAATTTGTGATGTTGGGTTATCCACTAAGTGCACGAAGGGGCACTATGGATTTGTCGCAGGGGAATGTCCTGCTGGTGTTCTGACTACCAGGCTGGCACGGGACTTGAGGGATTTGCGAGAGTGGTGTCTGGACTGTGACTGTGTCAGTTCAGTAGGTGAACATATCACCCTCGGCACCTTGACCTGGGAACACGCCATGGCTAGCATATGACCAGTTACATAACTAGGGTCAGATAACAGGTCATATAGAGATGCCCACCATTTCCAAAACGAAGCTGAAGGCCAACATGCTCCGCGTGTTTCGAGAGATAGAAGCCAGTGGTGAGGAGCTGATTGTGACAGATAGGAACCGTCCCGTTCTTCGCATTCAACCCATTGGTTCGAAGAAGACAGTGGAGGGGTTATTCGGAACACTCCAGGGTCAGCTCATTTTCAACGAGGACATCAACGCTCCGACAATTGACGATTGGCCGGAAGCATAGTGGTCGTCCTGGACACTTCGGCGCTGCTGTTCTGGACACTGGACCGGCCAAGGCTCTCAGCGGTCGCGGCGTCGGCTATCGCAGATGCCGACCGCGTCCTGGTCAGTTCCATCTCTATCTGGGAGATTGGAATCAAGGTGAGCAAGAGCAGACTATCCATCCCGATCCCCGTAAGGGAATATGCGGAGCGACTGCAACTGGTGGACCGTGTTGAGATCCTTCCCGTGGATACTGAGACCTGGCTGACTAACCTGGAACTACAGTGGGAGCACCGTGACCCTGCCGACCGGAGTATCGTCGCGACAGCGCTATTGAGGTCATGTCCGCTTGTGACTTCGGATACGACGATCCGGGCATTTTACCCGCAGTCGGTGTGGTGAGTCTGCCGAGGCGGATGACGTCGCCAGTGGCAGGGAAACTGCGGTCTTCACGTTACTGATACCAATTCGTAGTGATGTCGCCGTATTTATGCTGGGTGGTCTAATGGATTCCCGCTTTCGCGGGAATGACGGATGGGAGCCCTGCTGTATATGATTTGTGGCGTGGTTACAGCGAATTGGTATGAGTATAACTGGGCTATCACTGAGGCTCGAGGTCAAACCGTGTTGTTCCAGACTTTGGTAGGTCCTCACAAAGTCGGCATGCTCCGATAGGATACCGGTCCCAAATTCAACTTGGGAGGCAGGTCATGGGACTGGATGTCGGAGTTGTGCAGATTGACTACTCGCAGGCGAGGCCGTCCGGTGCAGCCTACAAGTACGCATGGGAGCTCATGGCTTACGATGACATTGAGGGCGACTGCTGGAAGGTGTCGTCCGGTGGTCAAGTCTTCATTGAGCTAGGGTACGACACGATGGCCAGTCACGCGATGGAGTACATAGAGTCGAAGAGCCTGACCCCGTCAGAGGCCTATCAGGTCATGCGGTGGGTGCGGGGTCTGGCGTGGCGGGGTGAGACGATCATGCTGCATCTGGGGTGGTGACTCAGCTCCCATCGTAGTAGAGCCCAAGGTGTCCGAGTCAAAAGGCGTCCCTACCCAAAGGTGTGCTTT
>DAOUHG010000240.1:0-7219 GCA_034428835.1 Dehalococcoidia bacterium | reverse complement strand
GTCGACCTTGCCGATCAGGTCGTCGTGTTCACAGGGAGGGCGGTCTTTGTCGGTACACATGGCCGAAGTATAAGAACATGACCTGCCGACTGCAATCTCACCAACCACTACCGCTAATCAATTACGTTTTCGACATACCCGGGATCGTAGTCGGTATAGACCGGATTCCAAGTCCACTTCGCTGACTTTGTGTAGAACAATAGGATGTCACGAACCCTGCCATGCTGCCGACGACCTTGCCGTGTGTCGCTGTGCGCGCTTGTCCGTTTCCAACTCACTTCGCTCCTGAAGTTATCAGACCCGAACACAGCGTCCATCAGCATACGCAGGTAGCTGTTGGCGTGGCTGTCACAGTGAACATAGATGCTTCCTGTCGGCTTAAGAACCCGACGGCACTCGATTAGCCGCACGGCCATGAACGCGATGTATGCGGCCTCGTTCTCAGAAGCGCAGGACTCGACAGCCCTTATCACAGAGAATACCGGAGGGTAGTCGTCCTCGATCTGACTGAGCCAATCGGGGTGTACATTGGCATCCCAAGTCCAGATGTCCTGGACGGTTGTGTCCCTGCCTTCGTCGTGCTCGACGCCGTGCTTTTCGGCCAACGCCTTTTCTTCTTCTAGCTCGGCGTCCGTTATGGGCGGCCTCGGCCTACCGGTGAACGTCTCGTTTGCGGCAAACGGGGGATCAATCGCGATTAGATCGATGCACTCGTTGTTGAGCGACCGCAGGAACGGCAGATTGTCCATTATGCCCAAGGTGCGGTTTTGCATGTTCAGATGGGTCATTGGCGGTCCTCTAAATCATGCCCGTTGAATGGCGGGATGGTTGAGAGCGATGATATGAAGTTGGAACACTTGTGTCAATCCGTATGAGGTTCATGCGCAGGGTCTTTTCACTGTTGGGCATCGCATGTGCGAAGCGGTGTCAATCACCCTCACCCCAACCCTCTCCCTGAGGGAGAGGGGGTCTGTCGGTTGGTGTTCATGCTTGTCCCAGGGCAATCGCATTCTCCCAACAGGAAGTCGCAGAGCAATCTCAAACCCGTTCGCCCTGAGCTTGTCGAAGGTCCGTTCATGGTTCGACAGGCTCACCACGAACGGACTTATGCGCCCTCAATTAGAGAATGCGATTGCCCTGATGCTTGTCTGTACATTTTTACCTACCCCCGTCAGTTCGCGCCGCGGCGCATCCACGCCCCTTCGAGGGAGAGGGGCTGTTGTCCTACCAGTAGGCTTATTCACTAGAAAATGAAACCAAGGGGTGATTGCGGACGGAAAGCCCGCGCTCCGGTGGGTGTTGGGGTTAGACCCATATCTTGGTGATTGGTCTGTTGATTAGCTGAGTGATGGCCCAGACGAGGGCGTCCATGCGGTCTGGGGAGACGTCGGCAGGGCCCTTTGGGGTCCAGGTGCACATCTGGTCCTCTAGCTCTGGGAATGTGCCGACGTGGTGGACTTTGCCCTGCTCGTAGAGGGCGGCGACGGGCTCGGCGCGGGCGTACTTGCCCCGGCTGGCGTTCACGGCGATGAATCTGAAGGTCTGTCCTCCGGACGCGGTGCGGAGCACCTCCTGGACGAGGTCGCCGCCGTTATTGACCTCTCCTATGATCCGGTCGGCGCTGTGTTTGTCGTAGAGGGCAATGGCGCGTTCGGCCCAAGCGTTGGGCGTCATGCGGCCTGAGCCGTCGGCGAGGACGTAGCAGCGCTTGTCGGAGTCCACTCCGGCGACCACGATACCGGTCTCGTCGCTTCGGGGGTTGGACGAGACGGCGGGGTCTATGGCTACGACAACCTCAACGAGGCTGTCTAGGGCGCTCTTGACCCTGGAGTCGTCTATCCACTGTCGCTGCCAGAGGGCGTCTTCGGACTGGTCGAGCAGATCGGCGTGGATCTCCTGTCGTCCAGTGCGTGTGCCCTCGTAGCGAGACCTGATTTGGGAGTAGAAGCTGGGGGCGAGGTTGTCCTCGTTGTCGTAGGTGGTGCCCCTGGTGACAATAACGTCGGGCCGGGCGACAAGCTCTCTTAGCAGCGCGATGGGCTTCGGAGTGGTTGTTACGACACACCTGGGATCGGAGCCGAGCCTGAGCGCGAACGCGAGGTTGTCCCAAGTATCTCCTGGGTATTTCCACGATGCGAGCTCGTCGCACCATGCGGCGTCGAACTGTGGGCCTCTGAGCTGGTCCGGTTCGTAACTGGAGAAGAGGAAGGCAGTCGCGCCGTTGGGCCACGTCAGCTTCTTCTTGGTGGACTCGTACTCGGGCATGGCCCAGGGTGGACAGATACTGAGAAGTCCTGACTGGCCCTGGATCATGGTGTCCCTGATCTCCGCGGGAGTGCGGGCAACGAGGGCTATTCTTCCGGCTCGACCAGACTCGACCTGAGAGCGGACCCACTCGGCTCCGGTGCGTGTCTTGCCGAAGCCTCTACCTGCGAGGAGTATCCACGCTGTCCAGAGTCCGTCGGGCGGGTTCTGGTTCTCTCTGGCCATGAGCGGCCAGCGGTACCTGAACCGCATCTGTGGGTCGGAAGACAGAGATTGCTGCGTAGACAGAATCGTGCCGATACGGGCATCGTCTGTAGACACCGAATCGAGGCGTGTGATGAGTGAGAGCGAGTCTGGCATGGTTGGTCCTTGAAATCTGTTACAGGGCTGCGGCCTGGTCAGGGGAAGTGCCCCGTGGTGGAGCCGGCGCCGTACTGGACAGAGCCACGGAACCTGCTTCTGTCTTCTTCGTGCAGATCGCAGTCGGGATGGTCGCAATCAACGTAGATCGAATCTCCAAGAACGAACATCAGCTTTCGTTTGTGCTGTGAGCGTGTGGGCGGACCGGGTTCAGGTGGCTCTTCGGACTCGGCTTCTGCTTCAGCCTCTGCCTGCTGGGCCTCGCGTTCGGCTTCTGCTTTCGCTCTTCGCTCGCGGTCCTCGCTAATCTGTTTTCGTCGTTGGATCTTCGTGTCTATCGTCGCGTGGAACTCGGCGAGCTCTTTGGCGACGATGGCCTCGTATTCCTCGGGGTCCAGGGAGTTCTTCCACTCGTAGAACCACTTCTCGGAGTTCTCCCACGCTTCTCGGGCAGCAGAGTAGTCGGGAACGTAGGGTGGGTTGTCGGGGTCGGGGGGCTGCTTGGCGAGCTCGGCCTTTCTGCGCTCATCTTCCTCCAGGATCGGTGTGACCTTCTCAATGAACGCTGCCCAGCCCTCGTCGTCCTCGGTGCGCTGATGATTATCGGTCGCAACCTCGACCGGGGCCTCTTCCAGAGCAGTCTGAGCGTTGGATGCGGACTCTGCGGGAATCGGAGCCTGGATCGCCGATGGCCTGGAAGCGCTTACAGTGGCGGCTTCCTCTCTGGCATGCTTGCCGAAGCCTCGGCTGAGCAGTTCCCTGGCGGCGGTCATACGGTGCTGGGGACCGAACGCCTTCAGTTCGCCCTCCATGACGTTTATCAGGAACCTGCACACGGAGGCGCCGTCGTCGGTGGACTCTCTGATTTTCTTAGCGAGCGCGTTATCGAACAGCGTGTCGCGAGACGAACCGGAGTCGGACCTGCGTCGGGAGGGTTCGGGCGGGTTGTCGATGATGAAGTCGATGGCCTCGTCGCGTTCCGCCACGGCGGACTTGCAGCTGCAGCCGTACTTGGTGAGGAGCCTTGCGGCGTCGAGCCTGTGGCAAATCTTGAAGCCGTCGCGCTCGTCCCCGTATCGAGTACGGGGTAGGTCCTGCATGACTTCTATGAGGAAGTCGATGACGGTGTCGCCGTTGTCGGTCCTGGCCTGGATTCTGTTTGCTAGGTTCATGGACAATTCCATATAGATCACTTGTTCTCTTAATAATGATAGCGCGTAGTATTAGTTGCGTCAAGGGCAATTGTGGCAGTTGGGTTATCCACTAAGGACATGAAATGGCGAGGGGTCTGACGCAGACTGGGCCTCTGGAGAGACGACCTGACTCACCGAGGGTCCTTTAACTGTTGGAAACCGTACAGGTGAATCGGCATCAATCACCCTCACCCATACCTTCTCCCTGATGGAGAGGGGCCTGTTGCACTGCTTGTCGGCCCATTCACCGAAATGTGAAAAGACCCTGCCCCCCCCCGCTCCGTTGACAGCCCCTATGCGCTGGACTACACTCGCTCCAATCTCGACCCCGTCCTGAACTACGCCAAATTCAGGTTTGTCGGACGGCCCAGGAGGTGCGAAAGGTGCAGCTCAATGACAAGGTCGCGGTGGTCACCGGCGCCGGTAGAGGCATGGGCAGGGCCATCGCATTGGGACTTGCGGGCGAAGGCGCAAACATCGTTGCGGCAGACATCGACGCCGCTGCCGCTGAGGACACCAGTATTGAGGTTAGGGGCCTCGGACGCGACTGCCTCGCGCTTCACACCGACGTCGGCGACGTTTCCCGGATCGACCGCATGATCTCGGACGCCAGAGACAGGTTCGGCAGGATCGACATCATCGTCAACAATGCCGGCGTCACCAGATACCTGTACGTCATGGACGTGCAGGAGGCCGACTGGGACCGGATCCACAGGGTGAACGCGAAGGGCGTGTTCTTCTGTATGCAGCGCGCCGCCAGGGAGATGATCGAGCAGGGCGACGGGGGGCGGATAATAAACATCGCATCCATCGCCGGCAAAGGGTACTCGGGCACGTCCAACGCAGCCTACGCCGCGAGCAAGGGCGCGGTGATCTCCATGACGATGATCGCGGCCCACCAGCTCGGTCAACACGACATCAACGTCAACGCGATCTGCCCGGGATCGACCATTACGGAGATGTCCAGGGCGACGATGGTCGGCAGGGCCGAGAGCGCCAGGGTCAGCATAGAGGAGCTCGAGAGGGCGCGCGACGAGCGCATCCCCATCGGGAGGTCCAACGAGCCCGAGGACATCGCCGCGATGGCGGTGTTCCTGGCAAGTCCGGGGGCCCGGAACATCACCGGCCAGGCGTTCAACGTCGACGGCGGGCTGGTCATGCACTGAGCATCGGAGAGTACCCAGTCTTCCACGAAGGACAAGAAGTAACACAAAAAGGAAAGAAACCAATTGAGAGTACAGGGTTCATACACGTTTGACGCGGACATCGGGGCCGTATGGAAATCGATGCTGTCCTCGGAAGTGCTTGCCGCGTGCATCCCTGGATGCGACGAGATAAGGTCCATCGGCGAAAACAGCTACGAGATCGACCTGACGATCAGGGTTGCCTCGGTGCGTGGAGCGTACAAGGGCGAGGTGCGGCTGGAGGACATCGAAGACCTCAAGTCGTACCGCATGGTGGTGAGCGGCACCGGTCGAGGCGGGTCGGTACAGGGCTCGGGCCACCTGAGCTTCTCGGAGGCCGACGGCAAGACGGTCGTGGACGTGACTGGCGACACCCAGGTCACTGGAGTGATCGCGCGGGTCGGACAGCGACTGCTCGGCGGAGCGTCGCGAATGATGATGAACCAGTTCTTCGACTGTTTAAGATCAAAGATAGAGGGCTGACCGCATGTCATACGAATTCATTGATACGCAGGAGATCGACGGCGTCCTGGTAATCACGATGGACGACCCGCCGACGCGCAACGCTATCGGCGATGAGATGGCCGGGGAGATCAACCAGGAGCTCGACAGGCTCGAAGCCTCAGACCATCTTCGGACCGTGGTGCTGACTGGCCGCGACCCGTCATTCTGCTCGGGAGCGAACGTCAAGCGGATGGACGACACCAACCGCGCCAGGACCGCCGAGGAGGCGCTGCCTGCCGACCGCAAGGCGTGGGACGTGCTCAACGATGCCTGGGACGAGCTTGGCGAGCCGGACCCGGCCGAGGAGATCGACGGCGTTCGGTTCGTGCCGCTGCGTCTGCACGAGCTACAGAAGCCGTCCATCGCGGCGGTGAACGGGTACGCGATGGGCCTCGGCATGGGCATCGCGCTGTC
Source organism: Dehalococcoidia bacterium (assembly GCA_034428835.1). Classification (GTDB taxonomy): domain Bacteria; phylum Chloroflexota; class Dehalococcoidia; order Lucifugimonadales; family UBA1123; genus VXRN01. Next base: position 1,299 of record DAOUHG010000240.1, on the reverse strand, counting down.
GTGCGACATTCGGATCGCGTCAGACAACGCGCGGATGTCCGAGACATTCATCCGGCGCGGACTGATCCCGGCGGACGGCTCGTGCTGGCAGCTTCCGAGGATGATCGGGCTGGGCAACACGATGCTTCTCCAGTACACCGGCGCCGTGCTCGAAGCGGACGAGTGCCAGAGACTGGGCATCGTCAACCGAGTCGTGGAGCATGGCGAGCTGATGGAGCAGACGCTCGACATCGCCCGCCAGATCGCGAGCGGCCCGACCTACTCGATGGCGCTCATCAAGAAGCTGGTGCAGCGTTCGCTGTACGTGGACTTCGCCGAAAGCCTGCGCCTGGCCGGACCAGCCCAGAGCCTGGCCCGCCGCACCCAGGACCACAAAGAAGGCGTCCGCGCCTTCGTAGAGAAGCGCCAGCCCAAGTACGTCGGGCGGTAGGGCTGAGGATTAGGGCGTGCGGCTCTACATACATCGTCGAGCCTGGCATTAAGATAAATGCAGAACTTTGCGTGCAGAGTAGCGACCAGTGGTAAACCAGTTCTTCGAAGCGCCAATCCTGAACTCGCCATACGAGTACCCGTCCCGTCACTGGGAGCTGGATGATGACGGTCAGCCTACTCACCGGATCATCGCCAGTCGGCGGGGCGCGGAGTTCGTCACGCCGATACCTAAGCCTCGGAGGCGCGGAGGACGTCAGGCCAGGCTCGCGATCGACGAAGACCAGGGCATGTCGTCCTCGGAGCAGGAGTATGGCCTCACAGCGTACGTCGGCGAGATACGGCAGCGCGTGGACGCCTGGAGGACGATTCCAAACCCGGAGGACTGGGGTGTAACGCCGGAGACGGCGAGACTGCTCCAGCACTGGCGACACCACGAGTTCAGCGACTACAGGCCGTTCTTCTGCCAGGTCGAAGCGGTCGAGACCGCCATCTGGCTGACCGAGGTAGCTCCCAGGCTCGGGCCAACCGGCAGACGCATCCTTGACCACATCGAGAACGCGAACTCGGAAGCCAACCCTGAGCTTCTTCGCATTGCGCTAAAGATGGCTACCGGCGCGGGCAAGACCACTGTTATGGCGATGATTATCGCGTGGCAGACGATCAACGCAGTGCGCCATCCCAATAGCAGGCGGTTCACACGCGGTTTCCTGGTGGTCGCTCCGGGAGTCACCATCAGAGACCGTCTACGTGTGCTGCAGCCCAACGACCCGGACAGCTACTACGTCAGCAGAGAGCTGGCGCCCCGCGATATGCTTGGCGACCTGGACAGGGCGAAGATCGTCATAACCAACTACCACGCCTTCATGC
>DAOUHG010000239.1:0-18581 GCA_034428835.1 Dehalococcoidia bacterium | reverse complement strand
GGACTGTACAGGGCGGCTCCGACTGGATGTATCAAGCGGACTTTCCCGGACCTTCTCAGACGGCCTCAAGACTGTTGGGCGCTGCCCGGGTGATTCATGTTCGATGGGCTGTCAATCCGGCTCAACCGTGGCGCGGTATCGGGCCGCTGTCCAGCGCTTCGGACACAAGGGCGCTGGCGGCTGGACTCGAAAAGCAACTGTCGAGGGAAGCGTCGGGGCCGGCTGGGTCGATTATCCCAAGTCCAGAGTCTAGCGACTTGTCAGACCTGCAAAAGGATATAAACGCGCTCACTGGTCAAGTGACGTTCGCTCCGAGCTTCGCGGGCGGTCACGGTTCGGGCGCTGCTACGGCGCCATCAAAAGACTATGGCCTTGTACGTCTTGGGCTCAATGTGCCGGCGTCAACTCCAGCACTTCGGAAGATGGTCAATCTTGACCTGCTGGCGGCGGCGGGAATTCCCCCGGCGCTCGCGGACCCTAGCGACCAGGTGAGCAGTCGGGAATCGTGGCGACAATTCATTCACGCCGCTGTCCTACCAGTGGCGCGCATGATCGAACGCGAGGTAGCGGTCAAGCTGGAAGTACCGGATTTCAAGCTCGATTTCAGCGAGTTGCAAGCCTCAGACATTCAGGGACGGGCGCGCGCCCTCGGTTCGATGGTCAAGGCTGGCGTGGACATTGAGGAAGCAATGCGACTGGCTGGACTTGAATAGCTAAAGACACGCCGCCCGGCAGTTTCTCTCTCCTGTGGCGCTGACCGGGCGGGTTTCCCGCCCCGGCGCTTTGGGTTGGGCTCCGAGGCGTCGGGGTTTTCGTTTGTGGTATTCTGTCTCTGACGGTCCCCTGCCCACTCCGGTCACGAGACCGTCGATTGGGTCTAGCGCCTCTGTCTGAGCGGGCTGGGGCGCTTCTCTCCCATGTGGTAAACAATGTGGGAAAAGTGAGGGAAAAGGGGGAAACAAAGCTAAAGTGCGTCCCGCCAAGCGCGCCACCTTCCCATTCCCGACACTCACACCCCATACTCGGTCTGTCATTCGGGCGGTTAGCTCAGCTGGTTAGAGCGTCTGTCTTACACACAGAAGGTCACAGGTTCGAGTCCTGTATCGCCCACCATTTCCGGCCTATGTGTACCGGATTCATAACTCCTTAAACCCGGCTCGACCGGCAAGGCTAGCGGAAGGGGTCAGGTGGTGTCAGATAGTCCGCTTCGGTGACCAGCTCGGTCAGCACGACCAAGTCGAGGTCTTCGAGGCGTCGGAACCCGATGCTTGCTGCGCCGAGTTTCACCTTTCCGAGGCGACCGGCATAGCGGTGGGCGAGGTAGGCGTTGTCGACCGTAGCGTTGACGTAGATGCTGTAGTTCCTCTTCTGGCGAGCGAGGCCGACGAGGAACCACTCGACGGTATTTCCCGATGAGCCTGGCTGGCCAACTCTTCATATCAAGACCTCCCACCGGAAAGTTCGCAGTACAGTACACTTAGGCCCACCAAACTGTACAAATTCGAGAACCTTCGTGCTATGGCCACGCCACAGCCCATGCTCGCGGACATTTCCACCGGCAACTCCATCACCAACTCACCCGCCGACCAACACGCCGACCTCCCAATTCGGGAAGCTGCTGGCTATCTACAATGAGCCGGTGGTCAAGAGCAGGGCATGAAGGAGCCGCAGCTTCGCCAAGCATATTTTGCAAATACTTGCATAAGCTAGATATGGTTTTTGCCTATTTCTTCTCTTGACGCTCCTTTGCTAATCTACTATCGTGGACACGATTTGGGCTAGTGGAGCATACTGTGAGTTGCGAAGATCAGACAGTTCAGACCCTCAAGGAGTCGGGGCATAGGCCCACTCCTCAGCGTCTTATGATCCTCTCAGCCCTTCGCCACTCCTCGGGGCATATCACCGCATCACAGGTTTTGGAGCAGGTCAAGGAGTCCTACTCTTACATTGACCTCTCAACTGTGTACCGCACACTGGATATGCTCAAGCAGATGCGAATGGTGTCCGAGACCCACATGGGCGGGGACCAGCATTCCTACGAGTGGATCGACGAGGTCCGGCATCACCACCTTGTATGTCAAGACTGCGACCGGGTCGTCCTCTTGGATGATGTAATGCTTGAGTCGCTGGGTTCGAACATTCTTGAAACTTACGGCTTTGAGGTAGACATTGACCACCTTGCCATCTTCGGTATTTGTCGTGACTGTCGCGAGGCGACAGCTTGAACAGACTCCCAGACCAACAGAATAGGTATCAACGATGATTCTAAGTGCCGGAATAAGTGTATTGAATTGGGACGTTCCGCTCCCGCTACACGCACCCGATGGCTTTTTCAGCCTACCTTTGGCAGTTGCAGGTTATGCAATAGTAGCCCTGGTCATTTCTTTCGCCATTCGGCGCACTCACAGCGAGCTCAACGAACGCATGGTGCCGATGATGGGCGTCATGGCAGCATTTATCTTCGCCGCGCAGATGATCAACTTCCCAGTTGCAGGCGGGACATCCGGCCATCTTGTTGGCGCCGCCCTCGCCTCGATCATTCTAGGTCCTTGGGCAGCCATTTTGGTTATGACTTCCGTGGTCGGACTCCAGGCGCTCCTGTTTCAGGACGGAGGACTGGTGGTCCTTGGCATCAACCTAGTCAACCTGTCAATAGTCAGTGTACTCACCAGTTACGGAGTCTATCGTTTGGTGAGAATGATAGGTGGATCGTCTCAGCGCTCACTGTTCGTGGGCGGATTCTTAGCTGCTTGGATCTCCGTAATGATCGCGGCCGTCTCTACTGCATTTGCGCTGGCCTTCTCAGGTACTTCGCCTTTGTCGCTTGCTCTTCCGGCCCTTGCCGGTGTGCACGCACTGATCGGAATTGGGGAAGCTCTGATAACAGTCTTTGCCCTCTCGTTCATTAGAGTCGCACGGCCTCAGCTTCTCCAGGTAAGGCAGGGGTCACAAACTCAGGTTCCCGAAGGAGTGTGACGTGAAGGTTACCTGGTGGATCGCGGGCTATTTCATCGCGCTTGGCGTAACCTTGCTCGCTCCATTTGCGTCGTCAGCGCCGGATGGCCTCGAGAGAGTTGCTGAAGAGCAAGGATTTTCGGGCACTGCAAAAGAGGCGCCCTACGCCGTGATTGCCGACTACGTCTTCCCCGGTGTTGAGAACGAAGCTGTTGCCACGATCTTGGCAGGCGTAATCGGGGTCACGATTATCTACTTGCTTCTGGCCGGCGGGACTTTTCTCGCATACCGCGCTGCTTCAAACCGAAAAGTCTGAGTCTGGCGATTTCCACCTCTAGCGTACTCCTCGACCGTTACCTTGAAGGCCGTGGCTTTCTTCATCGAGCCGACCCTCGAGTGAAACTCGTCATCGCCCTTGCGTTCATCTTCGCGACGGCATCGATTCCGCCCGGCAAGTGGCCCGCATTTGGCGCAATGCTTTTGATCGTGTGGACTGCGGCCGCTTTCTCTGGAATTGGCATACCCAGGGTATTTCTGCGATCACTCGTCGCCCTGCCATTCATTTTGATAGCACTGCCGATGGTGTTTACCAAGCCAGGCGCACCACTGTACGAATTGTCGCTGGTCTTGTTTACCCTGACCGCCACGGTCGAAGGTGTCGCGTTCTTCACGAGCGTGCTGATAAAGTCGTGGACGTCGGTGACTGCGGCCGTGCTGCTCACCTCTACAACTCCCCCGCTCGCGCTGCTGTCCGCACTCAGAGCGTTGAAGCTCCCGGCGATTCTGGTAGCCGTAGTAATGCTGATGTACAGGTATCTGTTCGTGATCGTTGAGGAGGCTCAGCGGATGCTTCGGGCGAGATCGGCGCGAAGTGCCGCAATTGGCCCGGGCTCGGGAGGATCGGTCGTATGGCGGGCCAGGAGCGCGGGAGGAATGGCCGGGTCCCTCTTCATCCGAACCCTCGACCGCAGCGAGCGCATCTACATGGCAATGCTCGCACGAGGCTACGATGGTGGAATCAGGCAGCAGGTCACGCACCAACTCGGAATGCGTTCCGCCTTCCAGATGTTATTGCCATTTGCCCTCTTCGCAGTTGTAGCCGTCAGTGCAAGGGTCTTAATGTGAACACGACAGCCGTCCAGCAAGCTGTCGTTGCGCTGGAGATCAGCAACCTCACGTTCTCTTATCCCGATGGTTGGCAGGCGCTTAGGGGCGTCACATTCAGCCTCAAGCCAGGAGAAAAGGTCGCGATTCTGGGCCCCAATGGTGCGGGTAAGTCAACCTTGCTCTTGCACCTGAACGGCCTCCTTCACGGAAGCGGGGACGTCAATATCATGGGAAACCGTGTAATCGAAAACGATAAGAAAGCGCTTTCACGTATTCGTGCTATGGTTGGTCTGGTGTTTCAAGACCCCGATGATCAACTGTTTTCCCCTACGGTGTACGAGGATGTGGCTTTCGGTCCGCTCTACATGGGCCTGCCACAGGACGAGATAGATGACCGCGTCGATCGGGCGCTGAGTCAGGTTGGTCTCGACGGCTACGGTGACAGAATGCCATTCCATCTCAGTGGTGGCGAGAAGAAACGTGCCGCCATTGCGACTGTCCTCTCAATGCGCCCCCAGGTGCTAGTGCTCGACGAGCCGTCCGCTGGCCTGGATCCCAGAGCGCGCCGTGGACTTATCACCCTTCTCGACCAACTGGATCAGACCATTCTCGTAACCACTCACGATATGCACATGGTCAAAGAAATTTTCCCTCGGTCCATTATCATGGACGGTGGCACTATAGTGGCCGACGCGCCCACGCAAGACATCCTCTCTGACCAGGTACTTCTGGAAGCCCACGGACTCGAACTGCCCTGACCTCCTCGAAGTTGCAGTTCATACTTCAATGAAGGACAGCGAATTCTCTGCCACCGAGCGCCACTTACCAACGCAACAAGGGACCGGCCCTGGGCCGAACCCTTGCACGCCGAACCCTTTTCCTTTCTACCTATTCCCTACTGCGAGACTCAATCTCGTCAGCCTGCGCCACGAGGGCAGCAAACTCCGCAACGTCCGTATCCTCCGGCATCAGCCGCAGCATCCTTCTTGCCTCTTCGGCAACCGCCTCAAGACTTCCTTCCCGTGCCCAGTAGCTGTCGCGCAGGATCTCGGCGTACTCTGCGACAACCGCCGCGAGCTGGAAGCTCTGTGAGGCCTCCTCGAATTCGGAGACCAGGTCGCTGCTCATGAGCTCTCCATCGACCTCGCTGACCTCACCGCTGTCCGGGTCCTCGTACCGAAGGTAGACTGTCGCCAGCGCGCCATCTGCGTCATCGTGCAGCTTTATCTCGTACAACGCTGTCGCGCTGTGACCGGCGCCAACCTCTCCTGCATCCACGGTGTCATCCCGAAAGTCCTCGTCTTTCACGTCCCGGTTCTCATAGCCAAGTAGTCGGTAACTGCGGACTACTTCGGGATCGAAGTCCACCTGCACCTTGGTATCCTTGGCAATGTTCTGAAGCGTCCCTACAAGATTGTCTACGAACAAGCGCCGCGCCTCGGTCAGAGAGTCAACGTAGTGGTAGGAGCCGTCCCCGTCATTAGCGAGCTGCTCCATCAGTATGTCGTTGTAGTTCCCCATTCCAAATCCGACAGTGGTCAGCGCCACTCCCTCATCAACATGCTCCCTGATCTGCTCCAGGATGGAGTCTGCACCGGTCCTGCCGACGTTCCCAACACCATCCGACAGCAATAGAACACGGGTTACCCGACCTGGCTGCACCCGCTCAGCGGCCAAGTCGTAAGCGATCTTCAGCCCGTCTTCCACAAATGTCGAACCACCAGGGCTCAGACGGTCAATCGCCTTCATGATCGAACTCTTCTCTCCACCATCGGTAGGTTGCAACAGTACCGACCCGCGATCGCCGTAAATCACGATTCCCACTTCGTCCGCAGGCCGAAGCTCGTCCACCAGCAGCCTGAGCGACCTCTTCACCAATTCGAGCCGGTCCTCGCGAGCCATTGAACCGGACACGTCAATGGCGAATATCAGAGTGGCGTCCTTGCGAGCCTCCTCGGAAACAGTCTTGCCCTGCAGGCCCACTCTCAGCAGCCAGTGCTTGCCTCCACCAAAGGGTGATGGCGACCCTTCGACGTGAATCTCGAAGGCCCCCTCTCCAGGCGGTTCGTACCCGTAATCGAAGTAGTTGATGAACTCCTCCACGCGCACCGAGTCAGGGTCGGGCATGTTGCCGTCCTGCACAAACTTTCGAGCCACCGTGTAAGACGCCGTGTCAACGTCTATCGCGAACGTGGACAGGTGGTCGTCCTCCGTGTCGATGAACGGGTTGACCCGTAGTGCTTGAAGAACGTCAGGTCATAGGCATCATCATTTACTGTCGCGCTGCCCCCTATTGTGTTGAAGCCTTCCGGCTGCGCCGTCACGAACTGTTGCTGCACTGGCGCGGGCGCAGCAGCGGCCATAGGTGCGTCCGCACTACGGTACTCCATCACCTCACTCTCCGCGGTCTGCTCATATTCAGATTCACTGGCGGCACAGGCCACCAGTGCCATCACCAGTGCCATCACCAGTGCCCCGAATGCCGCCAGAACGACTATTCTATTAATCATCATTCTTGCCTCCCGTACGTGATTGTATCCACCGGAGAGTCATACTCTCAGCGGGGTCTGCATCAGTCTCAGACCACGGTCAGAATCACATGGGATAAAGTACAATTCGAGATACACTTATGCTTCATTCATTCAGAAATCCTCCCCAAAGATGTAACAATTGCAGACTTTCGCCGAACTCCTGACTCTCTACATGGACAGGACCGGAATCCGGGACGCCGAACTCGCGCGTCGCATCCCGGTAAGTCGCCAGACCCTCGTTCGCTGGAAAGAAGGCATAACCTCTCGCCCTCGACACCGCGATGATGTCATCCGCTGTGCCGAGTTGCTCCGGCTGACTGACGAAGAGAGGGACGAACTGCTCTTGGCTGGCGGATTCTCTCCGGAGGCCGCGCTGCCCTCAATCGACGGCGAATCGCCTCTCCCTGATGATCCAGAAGAAGTCCCGGAAACACCGCCCGTCCAGCAGACCGACGCCTCCCCCGCTCGAAGGCGACGAGTGTTGCTCGTCGCCCTGGTAGCATCGACGCTGGTGCTCGCCGCTGTCGCGGCAGGATTGGCACTCATGTTTCGTGACACCACAGAGTACCCTTTAGCCGTCGATGGCGAATCACTGATAGTACTGGCTCCCTTCGTAAACTATACCGCAGGGGGTCAGGGATTCAACGTTGTGGGTCGCCTGAGAGCCGCTGTTGATAGCGAACTTCAATCGGCGGACCTCGCCTCCGTAAGAACGGTCGAGTGGCCAATCGAGATAGATGGAGCACCAGAAGCCGAGGACGCGATCAGGCGGTCCAACGCTGCCCTTATCATCTGGGGAGAGTACGACAGCGGTCGAGTGGTAGCCCGATTTACTGCCCCACCCAATGGCGGCACATCGGTACGCGGTGATCGGGTAGTGGACATTGCATCGTCACCCGCGCAACTGCCGGCTACTATAAATATAGGACTTACGGAAGAAGTCCGTTACGTCGCGCTGGCGACCCTCGGCCAACTCTATCTGGAGCAAGATCAGTTGGATAGGGCAAAGACTCTGCTGATCCGGGCACTGGAACCACCACCCTCGGAGGCGGTTGCCTTAGCGAATCTCCGGTATCTTCTTGGTAGCGCCTATCTGGGTGGAGATCTGGCCGACTTTGATGAGGCAATTTGGCTGTTTACCCAAGTACTCGCTGTCGAGCCACGGTCCGTGGAAGCGCTCAACAGCAGGGCTCTCGCTTACTTGGAACGCGGCAGGGTCGGAGACCCCGACTTGGCAATCGACGATCTGAACAGGGCCCTGACAATCAGACCGGAGCGTGCCGCCACTCACCTCAATCTCGCTGTCGCACACCTGGAGCGCGGATCATACGACGACATAGGTCGCGCCTTGAACAATCTGAACGAGGCGATATCGCTACGCCCCGACTACGCCAGCGCTTATGTGAATCGCGCCGGCGCCTACATCGCAAGAGGGACTGCGGACGATATAGATCGTGCACTAGACGATATCGAGACAGCCCTGGAGATTGAGCCTGAGTTGGCGTCTGCTCACCTGAATCGGGGCAACGCTTACTTGGCCCGGGACTCCGATGGCGACACGCAGTTCGCTATCACAGAGTTCAGCCGTGCCATCCAGTTGGCTCCGGACTCTCCTCTGGCGCATTTCAATCGGGGCCTCGTCTATTCGGAACTTGGAGACGTAAGCAGTTCGCTGCGCGATCTCCTTCAGGCTCACGAGTTGAGCCCGAACGACATGATCTACAACAGGACCCTCTGCCGGCAGTTGGGTGTATCAGGGGACCCTGAAGAAGCGTGGCCATTTTGCGCCGCCGCTGTTGCCTACGACCCAGACGGCCTCGCCAGGGACGCCAGGGGTGTGGTGAACGCACTGAGGGGCCGGAGCAAACAAGCGATTGCCGACTTCGAAGCATTCCTCGAATGGGTAGATGAGTCTCCCAAAAACTCCTGCGGAAGTCACTACCGTGCCAGTCGCATTGCCTGGATCGAATCACTCAGCGCCGGCGACAACCCGTTTGGCCCGTCGACCCTATTCGACCTCCGCGCAAGACCTGTCCTTCCCGACACCGCTCCCTGCTAGAACCAGACCAAGCTCTCCGCCAAGTCCACTTCACCTCCGTTAGAGGCGATCCGGCAGTATAGATTCCCGTTGACGACACAACGAATGATGGACGGTCTCCGGCGGGAAAGCACCGACAACTAGCCGACTCGCCGCGGCGTCATGTGGACATCGTTCCTCTGAGTACATGGGCCACCTGATATGGATTGTCTATCTCACGCATCCGCACCTTGTGGCTCTCGCTCACTCCACTGGCTGCTACAACGCTGCCCCTGCCGGTAATCATCTCGATGAAGCTCCTAGTCTCAGAGATGGAGTTGATTGAGTCTATAGGTATCTCCTTAATGTCCAGTGAGACGAACTGGTACACTTGGGCGGCCCTACGATCTGTCACGTAGTAGGTCGTGTGATTGTTTATCCAATACCTGACGACTCCCTGAAAGTACAGGAACACCGCAACCATAAAAGGCACGAACGGAAAGACGTAAGGATACTCTGTGAAGGCCAACAATCCGCCAGCCAGTAGGAAAAGTGGAATACTCATGATTATCTGCGCAAAAGCGGGTTTCAGAGATGGGTGACGCAGAATCATCAGCTTTTCGCCCCAAACTAGGTTTAGTTTGGGGCGTGAAAGCACACTCAGATATATTCCGACGAGCACGAGTAATGTCCCGATGGCTATCGCCGACGTGAAGAAATAGGCGAGGCGCGACAGGTCCGGGTTGGTCAGCCCGTAGATGCCCACTACGAAGAACGGCAGCCCAACTACCAGATTCACGGCCATATGAAGCGCGATGACGCCTGGATTGGCTGACTCCCTGATCTCGATGGCTGACGACTGCATCTCGTTTCCTCCTGCCTCCTCGGTGACCATGTCTATCTCCTCTTGAACAGTTGAATAGCCGTAGCCAAGACTGTCACCATTATGCCTATCAAGGATATTAGCGCCGGGTCCAGCGACTGAAGAGACCGGTTGAGTTGTTCTCCTCCCAAGCCACTTGGGAGGAAGTCCCTATCGGATACGGATGTCGGTGTGGGAGTAGGTATATGTGTGATCGTGCTCGGCGCCGGTATGGGCGTTGACGTGGGCGCAAGCTGCGCAAGCGTGGCCGGTGCCGGTGTGGGCGTTGAAGTTTGCGCAAGCGTGGCCGGTGCCGGTGTGGAAGTTGACGTGGGCTGCTCGTCGCAGAACGGCAGACCGAGATTGTCGAAGTCGTTGCTAGGTATGTTACTCATCCCCTGGGGTATGCATCCTTCCAGTTCGTTCCCGCTGAGCCTCAATATTCCCAGACTGAGGTTGCCGAGTTCGGACGGTATCTGCCCGCTCAGCTGGTTGTTCTCTAAGTACATCGCTTGCAGGTTGGACAATCTGCCTAGTGCGACGGGAATCTGCCCGCTCAGCTGGTTGTATGCGAGCCACAGATATTGCAGGTTGAACAGATTGCCTAGTTCCGCGGGCACCTGCCCGCTCAGCCGATTGGTATCGATACTCAGATCTTGCAGATTGGATAGGTTGCCCAACTCGGTGGGTATCTGCCCGCTCAACTGGTTGTCGTAAAGTACCAGTTCTTGCAAGTTGGTTAGGTCGCCCAGGTCCGATGGTATCTGCCCACTCAGACGGTTGCTTTCCAAGAACAGCTGGACAACCCTGCCGTTGCCGTCAGTACCTACGTCGTTCCATTCACCGACGGGATGGTGGCTCAACCAGTTGGTGTTATCAAACCAGTTGTCGCCATCTGTAGCGTTGTAGAGGGCAATCAGCGCGTCTCGGTCAGGGGACTGCGGAGCTGTCTGTGGCATATGGAAGGCATAGAGCCTGGCGTCTCCATAGTCTGCAACCCACATGGTCGCACCGTCGGACCATATGCCGGTCGGTTGATCGAATTCATCGTCTGACAAATCCTTGCTGGGCACGCGCGTCTTGGTCGCCATGTCGTAGGCATATATCTTACTGTTGGACGAGTCTGTGTTATCAAGTAAGTTCGCAACCCACATGGTCGTCCCATCGGACTATATGCCCGCAGGTGCGGAGTTCCCAGCGGCGGCCAGGGTGTCGAAGTCTTTGGATGGATCCCTGGTAAAGAGACTGGGCGCTGGCGATCCGGATGCCAGCGCTATGGGGTTGGAAATACCCTCCCCTACCATTGCCAGCATGAATACCACCGCAACTGGTGATGTCAGAATGTCAATTCTTCGGGGTATTTTGACAGACATGCCTTCCCTTCCAGCACTCTTACCGAAGATCGGAAGATTCCATGTGACCTGACCCTGATTCTTATACTAGATATTTCCGTAGTCTGACAATCACGGGAACTGAGCCCAAAGGGGCAATGCACTAAATCGAGCCGTCCGCCGCTAATGCACAGGCGCGCCCGCCGTGTATATCTCGGTTGACGAAGCGACGATCGAAGGGTCTGGCGCATGGGCCACAGTCTCGTCCTTCCCTTCGTAGTCGAGCAAATGCAGAACGTGCCGCATGGTATTGATCCTGGCCCGCTTCTTGTCGTCAGACTTGATGATCGTCCAAGGGGCAGTTTCAGTGTGGGTGAGCAGGAACATGGCCTCTTTGGCCTCAGTGTACTCCTCCCACTTGTCCTTGGACCTCAAGTCCACCGCACTTACCTTCCACTGCTTCAGCGGGTCGTTGGCGCGGCTCTCGAAACGCCTGAGTTGTTCCCTGCGGCTGACTGAGAAGTAGAGCTTCATCAGGTGGATTCCACTGTCCACGATCATCTGTTCGAGCGCGGGAGCCTGCTGTATAAACAGTCGATAGTCCTTCTCAGCGGAGAAACCCATCACCCTCTCGACACCGGCGCGGTTATACCAGGATCGGTCGAATAGCACTGTCTCACCGGCCGTCGGAAAGTGCCTTACGTAACGCTGGAAGTACCACTGGCCTAGCTCGGCATCCGACGGCTTGTCAAGCGCCACTACACGCGCGTGCCGTGGGTTCCAATGCTCCATGAACCGTCTGATCGTGCCGCCCTTGCCCGCAGCGTCTCGCCCTTCAAACAGGATCATCACACGCTCTCCGACGTCTCTGATCCAGTTCTGCAACTTAATCAACTCGACCTGGAGCGGTCTATTCATGCCGTTGTACTCGCGATTACTCATTCGGTGAGCGTACGGGTAGAGGTTCTCCCTGAAGTAGCGGATTCGATTCTCTGCCCCGATGTGCGGCGGGTCTTCAATCGGCTCCGCGCTGGGAATTGTCCATTCCTCTGTATCTGGCTCGGTCCCGTCGGTGGAAACAACTCCTCGGGGCCCAAGAAGAGCGTCATCTGTGGTCACATTCTTCTCAATCATGGAATCACCACCCGTCATAATATGCTTCTCGCTATATTACGATGGTATCGTCAGATTTTCCACAGATAACATTCGATTAAAGAAGTACTAGCAGTAAGAAAAGACTACAAGTCGAGTGCCGACATGCAGACTTGAGACGGCGCCTGGCTACATCAGCAGGCACTTACAGGCGTATAATCGGCGATATGCTTACCTGATATACCAATGGCGGAAGGGCCACACGAGATGGACCTGTACGTGCTCCGACACGGACTGGCGGAAGACCGCAATTACCAGAAATACCCCGACGACCGAGAGCGTCCCCTAACCCGCAAGGGGATGGCAAGGCTCGCGCGTCAGGTCAAGGGTATGAATTCGCTCAAGATCACTCCCGAGGTAGTAGTATCCAGTCCGCTGACCAGAGCAATGCAGACCGCCGAGATAGTGCTGGATGGACTGGCGGCGAATTGCAGACTCGAAGTGTCAGACGCCTTGGCTCCTTCGGCGTACCCCCAGGACATTATTGATGAGCTGGCCAGGACTCGCTCCTCACTCGCCAGCGTGATGGTCGTAGGTCACGAACCGCACCTGAGCAGCCTTGTCTCGCTGGTATCGTCTGGCTCACCTGATGCCGCGATTCGCCTCAGAAAAGGGGGGCTTTGCAAGCTACGTATACCTATTCTGGGCACCGGTCGCTCCGGGCGCATCGAGTGGTCCATCACTCCGAGGCAGATGACTAGGCTCGTATGATGGACTTACCTTTTCTAGGTCATGGACGCCGCCGCGATGACCTGCCCATGGCCCTTCCCAGCATGGCCTGCTGCCGAGAACCCATGTTGACGCACGTAGCAGGTGGATCTGTTCCATCTAGCTGCAATACTGTTCTCAAACTGCCCACATGCGCCTGACACTCCCGGCCAGGATGCCGCGAATCTACCAAGGATGGTGGGTCGTCTCCGCGCCCTTCCTGGCCGCAGCACTCGGCACCGGCGCGGGGCAGTACGGCTTCGGGATATTCATCGAGCCGCTGGAAGAGACTTTCGGCTGGAGCCGGTCCCAGATCAGCGCGTCTCTTTCCTTTACGGCCGTGGGCAGCCTACTCGCCCCGTTTCTTGGCAGGTTCATTGATCGGCACGGGGCCAAGCCTGTCATGGCGATATCCCTGGCAATGGTCGCGCTGAGTTTCCTACTGCGGCCTATGATGACCGAGCTGTGGCACTGGTACGCGCTGAGCCTGCTGCAATATGCAGGCTACACAGGCGCGTCTATGCTGCCAGCCGGGAAGCTCGTGGGCCTCTGGTTCGGGCGGACCAGGGGGCGCGTCATGGGTCTGACCGCGATGGGCAACAATTTCGGCGGTCTGGTGTTCCCGCCCCTAATGGGCTGGATGCTGCTCATGTTATCGTGGGAGGCCACCTACGTCGCGGTCGGCGGATTGTCCGCGCTGCTTGTGGTGTACACTCTCGTCACGGTGCGCGACTTCCCTGCCCGTAGGGACGCCGATGCTGGATCGGTCGAGAGAGGCGCCGAGAGAGCTTCGCAGGTCACGGGTCTGACCGTGTCAGAGGCCCTCAGAGACAGGTCGTTCTACTCAATTTCGCTAGCGGTGACCCTCGGTACGTTCACGTACTCAGCGATAATACCGCAGATCATCCCGCATCTCCTCGATGGCGGAGCGACACTGGCGATCGCGTCCCTCGTTCTGAGCCTATACGCAATAGCCGGCATGTTCGGCAAGTTCATCATGGGACTGATAGCGGAGAGAATCACGTCCCGGTACACTCTGATGATCAATTTCGTCGGCCAGTCGGTGTTCCTCGTTGCAATGATCTGGGCAGACAATCCAATCGTCATGTGGACAGCGGTACCGTTGCTTGGCATCTTCAACGGCGCATTTGGTGCGCTGTTCCAACTTGTGATACAGGATGCCTTTGGCGTGCGCTACTTCGGCAGCATCATGGGAATGATAAACTTCGCCACGCTGGTGTCTTTCTTCGCAGGCCCTCTGCTTGCTGGGGCCTCATACGACGTCACAGGTAGCTACACGTTTGCCTTCATGAGCGTGGCGGCCATGTTCGTGATCGCTGCGCTGTCCCTGACGCTGGCGCGTGCGAACCGTACTTCCTGACCGTCAGAACAGAGACTCAGCCCAGCCTGCTTCGCATGGTCTGGAGCGCCCTATTCATATCTGCGAGACCACCTTCCGCGCTGGGCGGCGGCACGGCCGGCGGCGATGTCGGCATATCTCCGCCCTTCGGTTCTCACAGGGTCTGTCTGCCTTATCGCTCTAAGAGAGACCGACCCTCGCGGCCTTAGATCGGACGCCTCCTTGGTCAGAGACGCTCCGTACAGGAATATCATACCGGCCACATGCGACCAGACCAGCAACAGTATCACTGACGAGACCGAGCCATACAGGAGGCTCCGCTGACTGGCAAGGTTTGCGAACCAGAAAAACAGATACTTGGCCATCTCGAACAGGATGACGGTTACGATGCCCCCAAAAGTGGCGTCGCTCCAGCCAACGTGCCGATTGGGCAGGTACCGGTAAACAACGATGAAAACGATCGCGGCTATCAGGAAAGGCGTGACAACCGAGGCCACGTACGCCACCACTATGAGGAACTGGTCTAGCGGGACTCCCACAGTGGGCAGGTCTTCAAGAACGCTAAGCGAGACTTGCAGAACGACGGTTAGACCAACGGACGTAAGGAACAACCAGACTCCGAGAAACACGATCGCAAAGGTCGAAAGCGTCACATCCAGCATCCGCTTGGGAGCACAGTCGAACACGCGGTTGACACCTCGGTTGGCGGCCATGAACAGGCCCTGGGCACCAAACAGCATAGCGCCTATAGCGATGAGGCTCGCGGCTAGACGAGCTTCGAAGAGATGGTCGATGGCCTCTTCGAGGAAATCCTTGGAGCTGGGAAAGTAGAAGACAACCACTTCTGCCACGGTGGTCCGAATCACCGAGGCATCTATGAAGCTAGACAGCCCGACGATGACCAGGGCAACCAACGGGAACAGGGCTAGAAGCATGTAGTATGCAAGCGCGGCGCTCGTGTCCAGGCCGTTGACCGCAATCAGGGTCTTAATTGCCCGCCAGAGCGCGACTCCGCGCCAGGATTGTGGCCTGTCGCGAAGCTGATCGGATAGATCAGCAAGAGCGTCCGTAATCGAGTCTCTTATGGTCGGCGTGAGTGTACTAATCGGCGCATCTACTACCGCCATTATGGCAAGCCTTACAGAATCGCCAGTTTCCGTACTCTGAGCGTACGCGCCCTCTACGCATCCTTGAGCCGCCCCCATGACCGCATCCGTGGAGGTTACACCATAAGTTCTCGATGCCCTGATTACCTCGCGGACAATCGTTTCGGCGACTTGCGCGACATCTTCCCCCGATTGTGCGCCGCTGGCGAGCAACGACGCAGCGGTTTCTCGCGTGGACTGGAACATGTCCCCAGATGTAGCAATCACGCCGATTACAACGCCATGGACGGCAGGTGCAACTACGTCCTGGAACTCTCCTCCGAGTTCGCGTACCGCCTCGACGACGCCCGCAGATGCTTGTGCGCTGGCATCCTCGGAGTCGACGCCAATCGAAGCGGCGCCAACGATCGCGCCCTCAACAGCTCGCTGGCTGACCTCCGGCATGCTTCCCCCGAGCTCTGTTGAGCTGCGGACCGCTGCTGAGACGACGTCCTTTACGACTGGCCTTCCAACCTTGGCAACCCGCTCCGTGCTCTCCATTACGCCGATGACGGCGTCGCGTACAAAGCCGGTGGCCTCTCCCGTAACCTCGTCAGTAGCCCGAATAGCGCCGTTTACAGCATCTACTGCGGCGCTGCTCGCGCCGGCGCCGAATCTCCTTGTGCGACGGACCGCCGATGCCAGACCGAGCAGGTCGAATCTTTTCGGAGATGGGCGTTCCAAGGGCAATGCCTTGCGCTCATCTCGAGAATTGTCGCTGTCTCGATTGTTTACCAACAAATGCTCCAACGTGGAACGATTGGTTGAGTATGACATTCCCTGAAGGTATGCGCAATGAGCAACTCAGCAAAGAGGCGGGCTACGCGCCCATTCCCCAACAATTCCGAGACGATTCACGACACCTATCGGCAGCCTGCTCACTCCAATTTCCGAAGGCAGTCTCTCGTGCATGTGCTCTGGGTGAGCTTTCACAGACATAGACATATGTGAAGCTCGCTACCGGATCACGTTAGAAACGAACGGCACTTCTGTCGTCTGAACTGCCACTTGCCGACGAGGTATGCTAACGTCTCTCTGGACTATCCGGCAGCCGAAAGGAGTTAACGATGATTGACGAGATCGATCGCATCCTCACGGAGACTAGGACTGTAGCTGTCGTTGGAATGTCGCCGAGGCCCGACCGGCCGAGTCACTATGTGGCGAAGTACCTCATGGAGCAGGGATACGAAATCATCCCTGTCAATCCTCAGGTTGATGAAGTACTTGGCCTCAGGAGCTTTCCGGACCTCACCGCGATACCCCATGATGTGGATCTCGTGGACATATTTCGGCGCTCCAATCAGGTGCCGCCTATCGTGGACGAAGCCATCGGCATCGGTGCGAAGTTCATTTGGATGCAGGACGGCGTCATTCACGATGGAGCCGCGGCTAGAGCCAGGGCGGCCGGGTTGCCTGTCGTGATGGACAATTGCACTCTGCGAGAGCACAGCCGCAGATACGGCGGCCCTTTAATGGACTAGCTGACCAGAACGGACTCCCTGTACGGCTCGAATCGCTGGCGTATCATGTCGCAGGCGAGCTGTAGTCCCTCGAAAATTTGCTCAGCGGTGACGTTGGACGCGAACGAACCGACAATTGCGTCGTCAGTGTGTTGGGCACTAATTCTCGCTCGGTACAACCAGCGAGTGTAACCCCGGACCCAGTCTGCAAGCACTGGGGAGACGTCCGACTTGAATGCCAGACGGTCGCCAGATCCACATGTCTGAACAACAAGCGAAAATCCTGGGCCACTGCTGTCGTCGGCCGATTCATTTACTTCTATATTGAACTCGACTCCGGCGCGCTCGAACGGCAGCCGAAAGCAGAGGTTTAGACTAACTTTCTCCGTCATTGGCTCTACTGCTCCAGTAGTGATGCTTGCCGTTCTGTGGGCGTAATCGGCAGGTTCTTGTCAGGGTTGATCGGCCTGCGTTCTATGAACGCCAGCCTGCGCTCCTCTGATTCTTCGGTCTCCGGGTAATCTGATGCGTATCTCTCAGTCGGACTAGGCTCCGCCTCCAGGTACTCGGCAGACTCGTTAAACGTAATCTTCTGAAGCTGAAGAATGATTGGGCTGTTGTTCTTGATCAGGTTGCAGTACCTGATTGTCTCGTCACGGAGCTGCTCGTGCGGTACCACCGAGTTGGCAAGACCCATATCTTGCGCCTGCTGGGCCGAGTACTGCTGGGTGAGCATCCATATCTCTCTCGCGCGCTTCTGCCCAACAACGTGGGCCAGATATCCAACTCCGGCGCCGGACGCCGGGCTCCCGACTCTCGGGCCCGTCTGACCAAATATGCTCCTGCTCGACGCGACCGTGAAATCACACGTATACGCCAGGATGTTTCCCGATCCGATTGCATAGCCGTCAACCATTGCGATTATCGGCTTGGGAATGTGCTTTACGAGGTCCATGAACAGTCCCTCGTCGTTCCCGGAGTATTCGGGGCTGGTCCTGTCCTCACCCTGGTCTCTTCCGGAACAGAACGCATTGGGGCCGGACCCTGAGATGACGACTACTCGTATTGCGTTGTCGTTTCCAGCATCCTTTAGCGCTTCGCCCATTTCGTCCGTCGTGCGTCCGCGAATGGCGTTGTACACTTCAGGACGGTTAATTGTAAGCCATGCTATTCCATCGTCTTTCTCATAGATGATGTCAGTGAACTGCAATCGTATTCCTCCTTGGCCTGTGGGCCTGAGTAATACTATCTCAATTCAGACTATCTGAGAACGGCCCCGCCTGAGATGGGCCTGTCCCACACCTGCATGAATCACGTTTTCGTCATTCCGGCGAAAGCCGGAATCCAAGGGTGGCGGGGGCTCACGCAGAGTCCGCCTTCTGTAATGGGGCAGGCTCGGTTGAGAGCGAAGTCAACCGCAAACTATAATCACCCTATGTTGGTAGCAGACATCGGAGAGTTCGAGATCATTGGCCGCCTAGAGTCGTCAATTCTCGAAAGAAACCACAGGCAGATCGATCTGCTAAAAGAACAAGGCGTCCACTTAGTGCTCGGCATCGGCGACGACGCAGCCGCCTGGCGCTATCCCGAGTCCACCGTGGTGAGCACAACGGACACCATGGTCGAGAACGTCCACTTCCTTGTCGGCAGGACACCTTGGCGCGAACTCGGCTGGAAGGCATTGGCCTCAAATCTGAGCGATGTTGGAGCTATGGGTTGCGAACCTACGTTCGCCCTGGTCACACTCGGCCTCAGGCCGGACCTCCCCTTGAATGGCCTCATCGAGATGTACGATGGCATGATGGACGTCCTTGAATGCACCGGAGGGGCGCTGGTCGGGGGCGACGTAGTTCGCTCGCAGACCTTCTTCGTTAGCGTGGCACTCGAAGGGATCTCTGAGTCCGGTGCACGGGTAATGAGGCGCGACTCGGCCAGACCGGGTGACGCCGTAGC
>DAOUHG010000238.1:0-2741 GCA_034428835.1 Dehalococcoidia bacterium | reverse complement strand
GCGTCAGGTTCAACAGGTCTCGCGAGAACTGAGTCCGTGTTGCACTGGTAACATCGCACAAACCACTATCGTGGGCTTCGGAGCGTGCCACCATGTGTTCGATGTCAGTCTCGCTCGTACTATCGAAGTACGTTCCAGTGTACGGGCCATAGATGATACCGCCCATGTCGGCGACTATCTGGGCCTCTACTGACTGAGGATACCGATAGTCGTTGGAATCGTAGGGCGAACACCGATTTTCGGCGGCGATGGTCAAGTCTCTCCACGTGGAGGTCCCAGTGTCGATTGTTTCAACCAGGCTGAGGCTGCAACGGGTCGCTAGGGCAAAGTCGGTATCCTCGACAACGATTGAGTAAGTGCCTGTCGCATTGTCGTTGTCGATGAGCTCAGAGAAGTCTCCAGACACCCCGCTACGGCGCTCCCAATAGCAGGAATCTAAAATACCATCCCCAGCCTGTCCACTGTATGTCCCAGGAGAGATGTCTCGGTCAACCAGATACATCCCTGGTTCTAAAGTCGTTAATGGCTGAGATGGAGTGGGCCAATCTGCGAGGGGCGTGACTTCGCACCTGACCGTGAAGTAGCTGTCAGTCGACTTGACCTCGACGTAGAACTGCCCTCTGGCAATGTCATTGGAGATGATGTCGCCAGATTCTCCGGAAGCCCCGCTGAGACGCTTCCAGTAGCAGGAGTCTCCGTCTTCCGATCCAGGATTACCCGCGTAGATGCCCGCCGCAATGTCGCGGCCTACGATATACATACCCGTCCCAATTTCCGACAGCGGCTGCGATGGAACAGGCCATTCTGCAAGAGGTGTGACTTCGCACCTGACCGTGAAGTAGCTGTCAGTCGACTTGACCTCGACGTAGAACTGCCCTCTGGCAATGTCATTGGAGATGATGTCGTCGAGACCTCCAGAAAGCCCGCTGAGACGTGCCCAGTAGCAGGAGTCTCCGTCTTCCGATCCAGGGTTGCCCGCGTAGATGCCAGGTTGAATGTCGCTGCCCACGCGGTATGTTCCGGCATCGGTGGCTTGTGCGGTGGCCACCACTATTAGGGAGAAGACCACGCCTGTAATGGCTACTGCTGCTCTGAATCTCAATTGACTACAACTCCATCTTGGGACACTTTCTCCGATGGAATGTCCCAATTTGCCTCAAGGTTGTCCAGTTTAAGCGGAGGCCTCAGCTTTGGGCCTAGTTGCCGAATTGTCGAATGGGGCAAAACAGCCTCTTATGTCTCACCTGATCCGCCCTTTGACTTTATGTAAAGTGGTTGCCCTTAGGGTAGCGCCTGGCTTGCGTGTTTGTATGCCTATTAGGTACATAGTTGACATTGTGCATACACAACGTTAGCGTTGTGGTATGTTGCCGGATTTCACGCTAGACGGGCTGCTTCCTCCGGGAGTGCATAGTGCCGAGTGGAACGAAATACTCCTCAGGTTTGGCTACAACCGCCGAAGAATATTCCTCCTGAACGGACTGAAAGCTGCATTGGAGAGCCTGAAGAATGCCGGCTGTCGGACAGCCTATATCGACGGGAGCTTCGTTACTTCCAAGGAATACCCAGACGACTTCGATGCCTGTTGGGAAGAGGACGGCGTTGATCCACATGCACTGGATCCCATCCTCTTGGACCTCCGCCCCAAACGGATCGCACAGAAGGCCAAGTACTACGGCGAGTTGTTTCCAGCGTCGTCCTCTGCGGATCCCCAAGGGCTGTCTTTCCTCGAATTTTTTCAGACTACAGACACAGGCGAACCTAAAGGAATCGTCAGAATCGACCTGGAGAGACTCACATGATAAAGAACGAACGCCAGTACAGGTACACCAAGGCCCAAGTGAAGCGCTTTGACCGGACGCTTGCGGAACTGAGAAGTCGTAACCAAGAGGACATTGACGTGCATCCGCTTATCGCCAAGGCCCAAGAGGATGCGGTCAGCGGTCAGCTAGTGGACCTGAGGGAAGAACTACAAGGGTATGAATCTCTGAAGGCGGGTAAGTTTGAGGTGAAGCGACTCGATGTGGTGTCTGAGCTGCCCACTATGCTAATCAGCGCGCGCATCGCCCAAGGAATGACTCAGAAGGACTTGGCAGAGCGAATCGGCCTGAAAGAGCAACAGATTCAGCGTTACGAGGCTACAGACTACGACAAGGCCAGTCTGGCCCGGATCCGGGAAGTCGCCAGAGGGTTGCGTGTGAAGTCGTCGGTGTAGGTGAAGACTAACCCCGACCGGCGTGCTCGCTGAGGTCTCGTCATTGCATCCTCCGCTGATGGATCATGCGTCAAAATATTACTTTTAACACATGATCTAAAAGTGCCCGATAAGTTCCACTATCGCGAACATGCCAGACGGTCCCGGAGGAAACCCTCGACACTGACCACGAGCTGACAGGCTTTGTTCGCACTAGATACTTTATGTCAAGTTGCGCCAGTTCTGGCCTTGCCGAGGGAACGGAGGAGCAAGACTGCCACGACCCCGCCAATTAGGCTGTGCGTCAGGACAAAGAGAGGCGTGTGTGATGGCTCCGGCAACCAGAATCTGACCGCCAGGGCAGTGATCGAAGACACCAGTACACCTGCTCCGGTGTACCACACGAATCTCAGGAGAATTCGGACCCGCTCAGGCCGATCTTCAGACACCTCCAGATCGGCGTCTCCTTGAATCCCCTTGCGCCGAATAGTCCAAGGCGGCGAGGAACCATGGTTGAACAGGGTACTACCTTCTCTTGTCCGGTGGG
>DAOUHG010000237.1:0-7542 GCA_034428835.1 Dehalococcoidia bacterium | reverse complement strand
CGGACCTGGTCGCGCTCCGATACCTGCACCCGGGTCTCCTCGAGCCTGCTGATAAGGGTGTCGGCCGCCGTGGCGAGCTGCAGCGTGTCCGCGGTATCCAGCGTGATTCCGTGGGCCTGGGCCAGCGGGGCCACCCGCTCCCTGAACTGGTCTATGTCGACCTCGATTGCGGACACGCGGTCGCGCATCCTGCGGGTCTCGTTCCTGTGAGCACGCGCGGTATCGGCGCGGGCCAGGAACTCCAGCAGCGCGTCGGGGGTGAAGCCCTCGTCCAGTCCACGCTCCCGAAGCCAGCCGCGCCACCCGGACAGTCTGTCCTCCAGCCCCTGGGACACGCTCGCGTGCTCGTCCGACACGACGGACACAGCCTGCTCATTCTGCCGCAGCCTGGCAAGCACCTCGTCCCGCTGGACCACGAGCTGTCGGACCGAGTCGAAGCTCTCTATTAGCGTGTCCGCCACCGTCATGACGCGCTGGTGGCCGGCATCGGCCAGCGGAATACCGTACCTCTCGGCCAGCGGCTGTACCAGCTGTCGGTACTCGTCTATGTCCACCTCGATCGCGGACACACGCTGCCGCATCCGGCGCAGGCTCTCCAGTACGGCCCTGGTCGTTTCGATACGTCCGGTGAGCTCCACCACGCCCTCGGGAGTCAGACCCTCATCCAGCCCGTGCTGCCCGAGCCACCGGCGCCACTCATCCCTCACCCCGGTCTCCGACTCGACCGCGGACCTCGCCTGCCCATCCGACTGCTCGACACGCCGCTCCTGTGCTTCGAGCGCGAGTCTGGCCTCATCCACCCGCCTGTTCGACTCGTTCCACGCGGACAGCGCGCTGGAAGCGGCCTCGAGTTCCGCTTCGACATTGTCCAGAGCGTCGGCTGTGGGGACGTCGTCCAGACCAAGAGGCTCCGCGGCCTCCACCAGGAGCTCCCTGGCTCTCTTCAGCGCCACCTCGGCGTCACTCGCGTTCCGGGAGACTGCGGCGGCCAGTGGGTTGGTGGACGTGCCGGGACTGCGGCGACGGTACAGCACGTATGCGGAGACCAGCAGGGCCGCTCCTGCGACAATCCCGAGCAGTGACGACTCGATAATCCCGAGCTGTAACACGACGTATCCCAGGTACACGCCAGCCAGTGCCAAAACACCCCCCAAAACTGCTAGGAGCACTGGAATGAGCATGGACGAACGGTCGGGCGCCGCACTCGCGGTTTCACCGCTGCCGGTCAGCGACACGAGCTGTCCCCGCAGGTTCTCCAGGTTGACCCTGTCACGTTCGTGGTCAGTGAACCGGCTTCGGGCGGTGCGCAAAGCGCTCCTTCGAAGCTCGATCCCGGGGCCGTCCAGCGCGGGCTGTTCCGCCGGCGCCCGGGTCTGTGCCTGCTCGACCGCGGCCCGGCGCTCCACCAGCTCGGACCGCTCCCTCTCCAGCTGCTCCCCTGAGCTCCTCACCCTCGCGGACTGCTCGGCAAGTCCCTGCCTGAAGCCGTCCACCTGCTGCCGAAAGACCATCGAGGTGTCGAAGCCGTCCAGCCGGGACTCGTCCCAGCCCTGGCCGAGGTCGCGCAGCTGCCTGGCGGTGTCGGCCTCCTGGGAGCCCAGCTCAGCACGGCGCTCGGGCAGGTCGCGCACCGAGTCGTCGAAGCTGCCGCGCCCGCGACGGACACGTTCCATGTTCTCCCGGTCGTCCAGCAGGCCCTCCAGCCGTCCGCCTGCGGGACGCAGACTGCCTGAACCCGCAGCGGCAGGGTCGACCTGCAACCTGCCCTGGGCCTGCCGCTCCTCGGTCCTCAGCTCATCCAGCAGCCCGGTGACCTGCTCAAGCCTGACGGCAGCGGCATCCACCCCGGCTGAGGACTCGTCCAGCCGCTCTCTCCAGGCGTCCACCTGCTGGCGTGCCGCCAGGGAGGTGTCGAGACCGTCCAGGCCCGGCTCGTCCCGACCACTGCCCAGGTCACGCAGACCCTCTGACAGCACGTCCTCCATCTCCCGCAGCTCGTCCTGGCGCTCGGGAAGGTCGTGCACAGAGGCGTCGAAGCTGCCACGGCCGCGGCGGATGGCCTCGATCCGACCCGTGTCGTCCAGCAGCCTCTCCCCGGGAACGGCTGCCTCCGCGGCTTCGGAGAGCCGGCGCAGCTCCCGGTCCGCCTCGTCCCTGTCCTCAGTGGCCCGACGAACACGTTCCTCGATGGCCTCCAGGCGCTCGATCGGACTCTCGGGGAACCGCTCGATCCCGGGCAGCTCCCGCAGCTGCGTCTCCAGGCCCTCCAGCACCACCCAGTCGCTCCAGCCATCCAGCAGCTTGCCAATCTCGGACAGGCGGATGTTCAGGCTCGAGATCTCTTCGCCGGCATCCCCCAGCTCCCGCAGGATGACCTCCTGCCTGGCGGTTAGTCGGCGGTACTCCTCGGCGTTGCCCTGGATCACGCGCAGACGCTCATCGATGGCGTCGAGCTCGTGCAGCAGGCCCGGTATCTTCTGCGCGCTCCCGCGCGGCCGGAAGAGCCCGTCCCGGCGGCTCTCCAGGCTCCTGCTGAACTCCGGCAGTCCCGACGCCCCCATGCCGACGCTGTACAGCCGGCCGGACACCTCGGAGTCGCTCATCAGCTCCTCGCTCTGCATCTCGTCCAGGCTGAACGCGAACACGTTGCTGAACAGGTTGAGCGTGGCGTGGCCGACCAGTCGCTCAAGCGCCGCCGGCTCACCGGACGCGGTGCGCAGCACCGGACGGCCGCCGCGGGGGCCCGCAAATCGCTCCAGCGTGTGGCTCTCTCCATCGTCGTCCACCAGGGTGATGCGACCCCCGTGCCGGCCACCGGCAAGCGCCGGGTAGTGGTCGTCGCGTCCACGCGCAGGGAATCCGAACAGTATCGTTCGAATGAACGCCAGGAGCGTGCTCTTGCCCGCTTCATTCGGACCGTGCAGCACTGTCACATTGCTGTCCAGCGGTCCCACAACGTGATCGCGGAAGTGGCCGAAGCCATCGACGTGGAGCTCGTTCAGTCTCATGAGCCGTCACCGTCGTCCGACAGCTCAGCTAGGCACTCCTCCTCGGCGGCCGCAAGAATCCTCCTCAGCTCGTCGTCCCCGGGCAGAAGCTCCCGCAGGTAGCGTCGCGCCCGCTGCGTCTCGTACAGCTCCCGAAGAGGCTGCCTCAGCTCGTCGAGCGAGTCAGGACTTTGCGACAGCTCATCGACAAGCCGCGCGAGGTCACCGGAGAAGTCCTCACGCTGCACCACCTGCTCGCGGTCGACCGACGACCCGGTCTCCACCTGGATCCGCTCGCACCACAGCCACGGGAGGCCACCGGCATACTCGCCGTTCAGCTGCTCCAGCACATCCCCGACCGTACCCGGACGACGCAGCCAGCGGTCCATGGGCCCACGTCCACCCAGCACCAGCCGCAGCACAACAGGACGTCCCCCTGCCCCATCGAGCGCCGCGCCAGCCGCGTCGAATATGGCGCTCAGCACCCGCTGCTCGTCCCCTAGACCGCCTATGTCCAGGTCCCGGCGCTCCCAGCGGACCACGTCCAGCGCACGGAACTTCAGCTCGACGCCCCCGGACTCGTCCACCTCGACCAGGTACACGCCGCGCTCTCCGAGCTCGTTCGGATGACGCCCCTGCGGATTGCCCGGGTAGACTATGGACGGACCCTGTCTCCTGATCACCTCGCGCGTGTGGACATGTCCCAGCGCCCAGTAGTCGATGCCGGTCTCCTCGAGGTCGGCGACGCTGCACGGCGCGTAGGAGTCGTGGTCGGGGTTGCCCCCGACGTTGGCGTGAAGCAGCCCAATGTTGAACCCGCCGCTGGGAAGATCACGGAAGTGGGGAGACAGGTTCTCGCGCACCTCACGCCGCGGGTAGCTTATCCCGTACACCGTGGCCCGCGCGGGGTCATCCGGGAACACCGGCTCTCCCGTGACCTCCGGCCCGAAGCGCACACAGCCGGCGGGCAGGTCCAGCCTGGCCTCCCATCCGTCCAGCGGGTCGTGGTTGCCGTGGCAGATGAACGTGCGTATGCCGGCGGTGTCCAGTCGCCTCAGCCCGTCGACGAACTTCAGCTGCGCACGCAGGCTGCGGTCGGCGCCGTCGTACACATCGCCGGCCACCAGCAGCGCGTCCACCCGCTCCTCGATGCACAGCTCCACGATCCCGTCGTACACATCGAAGGTCGCGCTGCGCAGAGCGCTGCTCACCTCGTCCGGCGCTATCGCCCTCAGTCCGGTGAACGGGCTGTCGAGATGAAGGTCGGCGGCGTGTACGAATCGGAGCTTGGCCATGGCCTCCCGGTCCAGTCAGGTCGGTGTGATAGTCGCACGGTACGGCCGCAGGCTGCGCCAGGACGCGCTGAGAGTGACTGGGCAGCAGGTGGGGGAATTATGTCGCATCGGCTGTCGGGCCGCAATTGACGCGCACCTCGATCGATCCGGCGACATGCCCGTGGGGTCGATGTCAGTCGCGAGCGTCAGCCGCACAGAGACTGGCAAACCGGGCAGCAACCCCGGAGGCCTCTGAAGAGCGGACACTCAGTCGTCCCCGTTCTCGACGGCCACAGTGTCAGACCGGGGGACGGGTTTCCGTAAAGTCCACACGCTCTTCAATGGCGACCTCGCCACCCTCTGATGCGTGAATGAGAAGGCGACTGCCACTGAGTGGAGCCATTCCCATCAGGGGTCTGCCGCCAGCCTGGTGGACCATCACAGGGCGGTCCAGACCGTGCCACCGTATGCGCGCGAAGTAGAGATCGAGGATCGTTGTCTCTCCGTTTGCAAGAACGGCAGGACGTCTACCGTACAGGTCCAGTCCCATCCGCTCGATAACGGTTTCAGGCAGGGTCAGCCAACCGGTGAATCCGGTATCCACTACCACATCCGTCGTGCGAAAGACCTCGTCGTTGCCAGCGACTTCGATCGTTACCCAGGCCTGAAGACCAGCGGCGCCATCGGATGACACCCGTCCCTCAATCATGTGGCATGTGGAGTGAGGGTGACCAGCGCACTCATGCGGTACGGGGCCGGATGGCCAACGAGCTCTCCCCAGGTCATCGCACCGGGCGCCCGTTCCATGAGGCGCAGCGTGGCCGTCAGGTCGTCGTCGCCAACCTCATACTCTCCGGTATTCACGTCTATGACGACCATGCGTCCCCAGTGGTTGGCTTCCATGTCGGCACGCAGCTCTTCGTACATGGCCTTTCCGACCGTTGCTATGTCCCGTTTTTCAACCACCATCGGCGTCCACCTTGAATATGATCTCCTGCTGCGACACACTGATTTTAGCACGCTGTGTATCCACGGCAGACTCCACCGCAGCTGTGTCAGCAGCTCGCCATCGAAGTGAGCAAGGTGGGTGGATGCTCCCATGAAGCAACCGGGGCGCGAGTACATACCGGAGAACCAAATGTCTCGCATCTTCAGGGAGCTCGATCGAGCGGTCCTTCGAGTATCAGGCGACGCGGCGGCTCACGGTGTTGGACAACGCGGCGGCCCTGCAGGATCTGGCTGCCTTGCCCAGCAACAGGCTGGAGGCCCTCTCCGGCGACCGTACGGGCCAGTACAGCTCCGGATCAATAGCCGGTGGCGGATATGCTTCCGCTGGGGAGACGACGGACCGTACGACGTGGAAGTCGTGGACCACCATTGATGAGGAGTCTGGACATGGGTGTGAGCAACGGAATGAGACCGGTGCACCCCGGGGAGATACTGGGTGAGGAGCTTGAGGAGCTTGGGCTATCGGCGACCGCGCTGGCCAAGGCTCTGGATGTGCCCACGAATCGAGTCACGGCCATCCTGAAGGGACAGCGCGGGGTGACGGCCGACACGGCGCTGCGCCTTTCCCGATACTTCGGTACCACGCCCCAGCTGTGGCAGAACCTTCAGAAGGCATTTGAGCTGCGCGTGGCACAGATTGAATCGGGGGCGCACATCGAGGAACGTGTCCAACCACGAGAGACGGCCCAGGTGGGTGACGGGTGAGTCGGCGGCTGGCCGGTACTCTGGCTAGCGGCCCGTAGTCGTGTGAGGAGCGGCCTCATGGCCTGCGCAATCCAGGCACGTTCTCCAGGAGCATCCAGCGCCTGTTGACCGGCCCGGTCGACGGCCCGGACGGATCCAACTTGTGATGACCCCTCAATGGAATATCAGAAAGCCTGTCAATCACAGCACCACTGATGCCATGCTCTTCGAGCACCCAGCCGAGCCGCTTGGAGGTTACCGTGCTCATCCGAGACGCGTATTCAGCTATTCGCTCGACGTCGAGCCGTTCGACCCCAACCTCAAAGGCGTGAAGCACCTCCGCGAAGTCCCCGCAGTACCTGGGCTTGCTCAGACCGTCCAGCAGCGTGCGCTCCAGGTCAGTGATCCGGACCCTCGCGTCGTCAACCCAGACTCTCCTGGCGCCAAAGAATCGCTGAGGGCGCACCTGTATGAATCTGTAGGTGATCCCTCCTATGCGACAGCCCCTCCGGGGATGGCCGGAATTGCAGCTTCGATCCCTCGGAACCAGTGCCTCAGTGGTCGTGAGAATGAACACCGTCCTGGATACCTGTTCGGTCAGTCCGTGGTGATGTATCGCCGACCAGTGAGAGACCGCGGCCGGGTTCACAATGGACATCGCTATCTCGAATTCATGTGCGTCATGGACTCCCGGTGTCGAGGAGGAAAGCGCATAGAGTCCGCGGCGCAGTGGAACTATCCACCTGTTCCGTTGCAGGTGATGTAGACACTCCAGCAGATAGGACTCCCTGAGTCCGACCCGGGGCGCCAATTCCCGCGCCTTCTCAGTTGTGAAGACGCGATGGGCCTCCTCCGTGAGGAGCCTGCACAGCTCTATCCCCACCAGGGTCCTCTTCGGCCTGGTTGCCGAGGTCATCGGCGAAGCTCCAGTCTCTATGGATCGTTTCAGTTCGGCAAATCACTAATAGGGCACACATTGGACACTGGCCAATAGTAAGATACTATCTGGTAACCCAAGTGCCCGCGCCAACCCCACGAGTCGACCACGACACGAGGGTCCGTTCATGCAGGACAAGCCCGGTGTCACGATTCCAGGGCGCTTCGGCTGAAACCGAGATCACAGCAGCGACGCAGAGGGCCTGTTTTCCAGCTCCCTACCTCTGGACCCGGACATTCCGAGAACCCGCGGCCTGTCGCGCTAACGCCCACTACGGCTCACGTCAGTCCGCCCCAGACTTCCTGTGCCGCAAGCAATCGAATGCCACAATTGGACCCAGGTCAGTCCCGAGGTGGCGAATCCGGCACGGTTTGGCCAATCAGGGCACGGAAGACCCGGCGGACGCGCCCAGTAAGACCGCCGCCAAGGCTGTGCTGACGAAGTGCCTCGTAGGCTCGGAGATGCTCTTCAGCCCGTTTCTGTACTTCATCCATGTCTCTGGCCTGGATGTCTATCTGGACGGTCAGCTCCGTGACCCGCTCCCCCGCCCCGCGGACGTCCGCACGTTCACGGTCCACCTGCTCGCGGAGCTCCCGGATGATTGCCTCCAGCACCGCGATCGCCTCACGGGCCGTTCCCAACTCCTTGCTTC
>DAOUHG010000236.1:0-3126 GCA_034428835.1 Dehalococcoidia bacterium | reverse complement strand
GCCTCCTCCACCGTGAGGCGTGTTCCCTCTATGCGGGTGGTGTGATGCGCCTCCAGCAGGAACGCTCGTAAGCGCATCGAAGCGATCCATTCATCCGATAGGCTCGCGGCTTCCAAAAACCCACGGGCGCGTTCGATTTCAGTGAGGGCGGCAGCGACGGCGTTCGTTATGGAGAAGCGCGGTGAGAGGCTCATCTCGTCAGGAAACCGAAGAGCGAGAGTCTCCGCCGGCTTATCGACTCGCCAATGAAGTCCTCAGTGAGCCTCCGATCGAGGACTATCTGGTCAGACACGCTCGCTGCATCGTCCATGATCCAGTTCGGCACCTCGTCACGCATCTCACGGAGTGAGCGGGCGTCGACTCCTATGAGCAGGTTGTCCCCTGAGACTGTCCACTGACCCACCGAGGGGTGACTGTCTCTTCTGTACCTGTCGCGGCTGAGCAGTCCTCGCAGGATCCTCTCGGACCTCTCATAGGCCCGGCTCTGGTAGTTGCCAAGCGTCATGGGAGCGCACCATTCAGGGACCGTCTGGCCCACGGGGGCATTCTCCGCGAAGAGATTGCACAGGAGCGAGGACGACAGCTTCAGAACGTCCATGTCCGAAGTGCCGGAACCTGTCTGTGCCTCAAGCCTCTCGGACATCCTCCGCAGGTACTCCCTGAAGAAGGAGGTGGAAAGGTCGTCCTGAATTCTGGCAACAGACGCCTGCAGTCTCTCATTAGCCTCCGGGTTGTTGCCGGGAAGCGAGGTCCGCGTATAGATCATGAGGCTGCGCTTGACTATCTCCTCCTTGAAACGCTTGTTGTCTCTGTTCATGAGGAGTGTGATGCAGGGATACTCGGCGCCATGCGAGACCTCGCCGTCCTTCACGACCTCCTCTGAATACTGCCTGAAGCGGTTCGCCGACACGTCGTCGAACACCATCGGGTGTCTTCTGAACTCCTGCCGAAGTCCCCTGACCCTGCCGGGAGTGAAAGCGTTGTTGGGCACGAAACTCTTCTTGCCGTATCTGAACATCGAGATCATCAGCGTGTCCACCAGGCTGCTCTTGCCGCAGTTGCTCTGCCCGTACAGGATGGCGAACATGGGCTGATTGAAGTTGAAGTTCCCCTGCCTCAGGGTTCTGTTTCGCAGTTCGCACAGGAAGGGCGAGAAGTAGAACCAGGACATGAATGTGAAATAGTCTGTCTGCTGACGCTTTACATCGCCAACGAAGTCGCCCCTGTAGTTGTTGAAGAACTCAGTCAGCAGGGCAGCGTCTTTCCTCACATCGGCCGGGTCGGTCCGCAGGTCGAGCCTGTTGTCCATGTGAATGAACTCGCCATGGCTGAAGGAGAGCGACGGGAACCGGCCATTCTCTTCCTCCTCGGGTCTTGCCACCGGCATCCTGCTGACCTGCCTGACCCTGGTGGGTGTGATCGTGATGTGGCTGGAACTACCTTTCCGGTCGCGCTGAAAGTCAGAGAGTGCTGCTTTCTCGACGGAGGGTATCTTCTCTATGTCGACCAGCACTGAGGGGGTGCCGTACTTCGTTTCCTGATCGGTTGGGGCCGGCACGTACATCGTCGTGTCGCCGCCGTCTCGGACCTGCCTGAGGATCGGGGTCTCCTCTATTGGTAGCAGGTCAGCTGCGACGGGTCTGTCGCGTAAGGGGATCTCCGTGGTTGCCGTCGCCAATACGGCCTGGTACTGGTTTTCGAAGTGCTCCCAGGCCATCGGATCGTCGTCGTAGACGACGAGAGTCTCCGCCTGCCTTCCCGAGAAGGCCGTCTCGGACAGGTTTGCCGAGCCGACGATGACCCTGTGTCTCTCCCCATCATCGAGCAGATATATCTTGGCATGAGCGATCACGTCCTTGACGACGTGGAATCGCGCAGACCCGTCCGCCACACGGTCAAAGAGGATCTTCTGGCGATCAGGGTCAACTCCAGCGATTGAAACGAAACCCTCGTTCAGTCTCTCGTCTATGACCCTCTGGAATCGAAGCAGCCTCTCGGGTTCCGCTCCGATTATCCCTCCGTGTCCGAATATGCACTCGAAGCTCTCGTACTCGTAGTCCCTGAGCAGGCCCATCACCATCGGGATACTGGCGCTGTACGTAAGTGCGCGCATCCTGCTGAATCCACCAAACAGCTCGTCGCGCTGGAACACACCGGTGTTCAATGCCCTGGCATAGACAACGTCGAGACGTCCCGAGGTGGTCGTCGAGTCCGGGTCGTCAAGTAGCAGACCGCCCTGCGCCATCAGGTTGTCCATACCGTTCAACTGCATCGCCTGACTCCCTGGGATTCTCTCACGCAGCAACTGTTGCCGATCGCTCAGTCTGCCCACGATGTTTGCTCGTAACTCTTGCCTTCAAACTCACCTCAAGTCTATTGGTCAAAGTGCCAATTTTGAAGTCCATCCTACATATCCTTGAGGAAAAGTTCTGTCACGGAAGGGCAGCTGACAGGCCTGTAGGCATGCAGATTGACGCGATGTCGACAGGCTGGTGAGGCGATGATTACATCGCTTGAACAAAACTTCCGTCTGATGCGAGTCCCTGAGTGCAGGTGTCAAGGGCAGTCGATTCTCGTAGGCTACGCGCGATCCCGAGATCAATCCTGTATCAGAGTATATGACCCCTACAGATAGAGCTGCCGGCGCTAGCCAGGGGACAACTGCCTGTCACAACAACTCTGCGAGGCAAGCCCTTGCCAGGCATCGCCAGCGATCCAGGTCAATTTGAAGGATTCGTGAGAGAGGCTACTGTCTCGAATAGGTTTCAGAAGGGCTATCATCCGGTGTCCGACTTCCTCAAAGGAGTCAGGAGGCGTCTCCAGGAGTAGAGCCCTGTGGCCATATCTGCGCCACTCCACCTGAATGTTCGCATCCGAGTAGAATTCTGATGTGAGGGGCGCAGGAATCTCCTCAGTCCATGCTGTGTCGCGACTCTTGAAGCAACTGGCTACCGCCGCCAGCAGTGCGGCACCATCTATATCGAAGGACTCTGACAGTGCCCATATGTCGTAGAAGTCCTTCATTCGGGTATTGCTGAGGCCAAGATGGACCATAGCCTGAAACTTCTCTGCAATGACCGATACCATCGGATATACGAGCAGAAATGGAGCAGGCAGGTCGTCGAT
>DAOUHG010000235.1:0-20992 GCA_034428835.1 Dehalococcoidia bacterium | reverse complement strand
GATCCCGGACGGGTGCGGTCGCTTGCTGGGTGGGACTGGATAGAGGAAGCGGTCCAGAGTCTACCATCCCACTATGCGGCCTCCTCAAACTGAAATGGTATAAGACATGTCACCAGAGACGACGTCCAGAGGATTGCCCGTTGGCTGTCCGACGACGAAGTGTCGTCGCGATGGTTCGGTCACTACGCTTGTGGAGACCCTGTTCATCGGGGTTACGAACCCGGGCTCATGTTGGGCGCGTCAACAGAGGATTGGGTGAGGGTTTTTGATCACGACAGACAGCGGTTGATCTTTTCGATCTATGCCGGTGAAGAGGGACACATCGGCGAGTGCCAAGCTGTCTTTGATCAGTCCAATGATGTGGAGATTTCACTGCTAGTCGGCCGCAAAGATCTGTGGCAGCGTGGATTCGGAGCCGCTGCTGCCATCCAACTACTGGACAGGATCTTCTACGACTTCCCGGCCGACCAGGCATGGGTGAGCGTGCCGGTGGACAACGTCGCTGCACTTCGGCTCTTCAATCGTCTCGGATTTTCCTATGTAAGCGATCAGATGCTGTGCCAGGCTCCGGATGGCGGCGAGCTTCACACCACAATCCTGGCGCTTCCCGCGTCTGAGTACAATGGTAGGAAGCTGGAACCTAACTCTTCAGTGAGAACCATAACGCCAGTAGTAACCGTTACCGGTCCTCCAGGCAGTGGGGCCGAGCATGTCGCCGCTGAGACGGCGCGCCTGCTGAGAGCCGACTTTCTTGATGGAGAGATTACCGAAGAGGTGGCGAAGATTCTAGATCGCACGCCGGGCGAAATCGAGTCTCTCGAAGCGAGCTACTCTTCGTTCTGGGCCCGTGTTTTGCGCGCTTCGCTGGAACCATGGGAGCGATACGGCGCTGTTGAATCGTCACCGGAAATGTTTGGGGTGTATCCAGTAATCACAGATCAGTTCGACCTGCCTGACTACCTCACAAGGGAAGAGTACCTGCGAGGACTGGGTTCTGTATTCGCATCCGCATCCGCAGACCGCTCTCTCGTGGTGCATGGGCATGGAGCGATCGCCCTAACTCACGCAAGCCGCCCGGCGTTTCATGTCCTGGTCGAGATGGGAATGGACGGACGTGTTCGCAAGGCACAACTTGAGGAGAAGGTCTCGGAGTCCTATGCTCGACTAATGCTCCAGAGGTCCAACAGAGCATTTGTCTCGCTCTACAAGAATCTCTACGGAGTCGACCCTACGAAGCCCGCAAAGTATGACATCGTCATCAACATGGACCGGCTTGCAGTTGAGAGCGCGGCGAGGCTAGTCTCTGGCGCGGTCACACGTTCATTGAAGACGTACCGCATGGTTCAACCTCAGCTGCAACCCGCATGAGAATTGGTACATATCAACCCTGATCTCCGCCTCGCGATCTGATACAGGCATCTCCGATCTGCACCAACGGGTACTTGCTCCTCCCATTCCCAGCGGCGCGGGCTTTTCCATGGATACATAGGGGACAAGTATCAGGGCAGGTCCTCAATGAACCATCTGACAGCAGCCTCGAACGCGCCCGGGAAGTCTTGATGGAACCAGTGGCCGCCTCCTTCGAGCTCAGTGAGGCGCACTTGGGCCGAGGGAAGGGCCTCACGCATCCGTACAGCGGTTTCATGAGTTAGCAGGTTGCTCTGCCGGCCACGAAGAAGCAACACAGGGCATCTGATCCGCCCCCAAGAGTTCCAGAGATCGGGTCGTTCGTACTCCGTTACTATGCGGATGTCGGCCTTCCAGACATACTTGCCTTCGTCGTTCAGTTTTGAGACTGCCTCAGCCTGCGCCCTGAGCGCGCTATCGCTTGTGTAAACCTGTCGCAACCTGAGTCGTTGTAAGAACTGGTCCAGCCTCTCCCAGGCCCCGGGTTCCTCCTCAATGTCTGAAAAGTCTCGTGCTGTCTGAGTATTCTCGGGATCAGGATCGATGTCGACGATAATGAGCGCCCGCACCCTGTCGGGATTCTCGACCGCGTAGGCCCAAGCGTACCTTCCGCCCGCCGAATGTCCCACAAGTATCGCGTCGTCCAGGTTTAGGGCATCGAAGAGGGTTCGCACATCCGATACGTGGTGGTCGAAAGTGTATCCTCCGGGACGTGCCCAGTCGCTGTGCCCATGTCCTCGGCTGTCTAGCGCGAGAACCCTGTACTCGCCCGCCATGGAACTGGCGAATACATCCCAGCTCCGCGCGGAGTCGCGCATTCCATGGAGTAGCGCCATCGGTGGCAGGTGTTCGCCGCCCCAGTCAGTGTAGTGAAGTCTGACGGGCCCGTTCTTAACATACTTGTCGTGTGGACCATGTGCTTCCAAAGGTCGCTCCCACTCTTTGAGGCAGGAATGCTAGCAGGCGCAGACTTCTACTTCAAGCGAATTGGCTTGAACTGACCTTTGTGAATGCCTAGACTACCGGTTAAGTGCGACGACCAAGGGAGAAGTCGAGGGGACATGGCCGATTTAGGCGAAATAGAGATGAGCGTGGTGGATCAGTCCCCTATTCGGAAGGGGGGGAATCCCTCCGAGGCCTTGCGGGAGACCGTGGAGCTTGCACAGCATGCGGAAGACTTCGGGTACGCGAGGTATTGGGTCGCTGAGCACCACAACTCGGCATCCTTCACGGGTACTAGTCCGGAAATCCTTATAGGACAGATCGCCGCCAACACAGACACGATTCGCGTTGGCAGCGGCGGCGTCATGCTGAGTCACTACTCGGCCCTAAAGGTTGCGGAGCAGTTCAGGATACTCGACGCTTTCTATCCGGGCCGGATTGATCTGGGAATTGGACGCGCGCCAGGCAGTGATAGGTTGACCGCTGCCGCGCTGAGCCATCCGAGACCGCCCGTCGACGTCCATAGAGAATTCCCCCAAATGGTCGGGGATCTTCTCGGGTTCATAAACGGCAGTCTGCCGGAAGGGCATCCATTGCACGAGATAACTGCCCAACCTGGAGGTCAGCCGGAAACTGTCCCGCAAGTCTGGCTGCTGGGGTCTTCCGACTACAGTGCGCAACTGGCAGCCCACCTTGGACTACCGTTCAGCTTTGCGGACTTCTTTGGGAACACGTCTGAGTATGGTCCCCGAATGGCAGATCTGTACCGACAGCTGTTCCAGCCTTCAGAGTATCTTGCCGAGCCGAAGGTCCATGTCGGCCTCCAAGTGATATGCGCCCCGACGGAGGGCGAGGCGAAATTCGTGGGGGCGTCACGCACTCTCAACAAGGTGATATCAGCCCTCGGACTCAGCACCGGGGGGATTCTTCCCCCCGAAGAGGCCGTCGACTGGCCCCTGGACGACTACGCCAAGGAGTACATGGCTCAATCCACGAGCAGCTACATAGAGGGCGACCCTGAGCAAGTTCGAGAAGGAATTCTCGCATCGGCTGAACGATACCAGACGGCGAACATAGGAATCGTAACCAACTGCTACTACTTCGAGCACAGGGTGAGGTCATACAAACTGGTGGCGAAGGCTATGGGAATAGTAGAGCGGGCATCAGACTGACGGGTATGCTCCGAAATTTGGGAGCTAATCAATTGGGCTCGATGAAGTACTAGAGAAGTAACGGAAGTCGTTTCCCTGTGATCTAGCTCCTAGAGTTACTATCCCTGGCTAGAGTCGTTGGATCTTGCCTCCCACCATGCGGGATACCGCGACGGCTCCAGCTCTCCCACCTGCCATAGGTGACGGACATGGATGAAATGGTTTTTGACCTCAGAGGTGAACTGGTCCTCTGAGCCGTTGTTGAAGATCACCAGGTCTGCTGCAGGAGCGCGGTCTTCCCAGTGTCTCTGGCTTGCAAGACGCTGTTCGACTTCGTCATCCGAGTACTGGTTTCTCTCTGCTAGCCGGCGTCTTGTTATTTCGTCATCACAGGCGCACAGCCATACCTGCTGACACCACTGGCCGTAGCCCGCCTCGACCAGATTTACGGCTTCCAGCACTGCGACTTCGTGCGCGGACATCGACCTATTCCATTCGTCTATCACGCCCTTCACTGCGTCGGCGATGCTGCCGATCGCGGTCGTGAGGTTGTTCATCTCCTCAGGTCTGCCGAATACTTTCGCGCCCAGTATGCGACGGTCGATGAAGCCGTCCGGCCCTACGATCTCTTCTCCGAATATTCTGACGATGCGATCGAAGGCATCGGTACCCGGGTCGTAGAGTCTGTGAACGAGACGGTCGGCGTCGCAGTGGACAGCGCCCGTGTCAGCCAATACCTGGCAGGCTGTCGACTTTCCTGTCGCTATAGAGCCTGTAACACCGATAATCAGGGGCATCTGGAGGCACCTCCTCTTTAGGCTCTACAGACAAGTGAAGGGCGGGCTTGTCGCCCGCCCCGCAATCAATTGGATATCAGCAAATAGTCGTATTCCTAATCGTCGGCAGGTACTGCCTCAGCCTCTCGTACTCGGCTCTTGAAATGGGGCATTATCTCCTTGCCAAACATCTCCAGCTGTTCGAGGAGAACGCTTTGGGGTGTTCCGACGGGCAGACCCATGTTGACATGGTCCAAACCGGGCCACCTGTCCTCTATCTCCTCTATCCGCTCCTTGATCTGTTCAGGACGCCCCACTATCCAGGAGCCTGACTCAACAGCTTCCTCTAGGGTTGGAAGATTTGCGTGCGGCGCGCGTGCTGGGTCTGCCAGCGCTTCGAGCTGATCGTCTGTCAGACCGCGTACAAAACCCAGAGGCGCGAACATCTTCATGTTCTCTTCATAGTACGGCTTTGCCATCCGTATTGCCTCTTCCTCGGAGTCAGCGATGAAGAACGATATTCCGAGTATCAGGTCGCCGCCAAGTTCGGTCTCGTTTCCATGGGCAGCCTGAATTTCCTGCCATCTTCTGACAACCTGCTCAGATGCACCGCCAGGAGCGGCTCCGCCGCCGATGATGCCTTTGATCCCGTGCTTCGCCATGAAGTTCAGGCCTCGGTCGCCCGCGCTGACGATCGGCTGCCAGCACTCGACCGGGAGATTAAAGGGCCTCGGGACGAGGGTAATCTCTTTCAGAGTGTAGCCTCTGTATGGCACCTCAGGTGGGATAGTGTAGTGCTTTCCCTGATGGGAGAATGATTCATTGTTGAAGGACTTGAACAGGATATCGACCTGCTCTTCAAAGAAGTCGCGGTTCTCTTCCTGGCTGAGCATGGGCGCGCCGAACGCCTCGACCTCGCGAGTGTGATAGCCGCGTCCTACTCCGAAGATTACGCGGCCTCCGGTCAGGATGTCGGCGGTGGCATAGTCTTCAGCGAGTCTCAGCGGGTGCCACATCGGAGCGATGTTGAAACCACAGCCAAACTTGATCTGCTTCGTAAGGTGCGCCAGATGCACGCTTAGCTGGAGGATATTCGGTATACACTCGTAGCCCTCCGGCTGGAAGTGGTGCTCCGCCATCCAGAAATCGTCGTAACCAAGCTCGTCCATTAGGACACACATGGCCTCGGTCTTGTCGAAGACAGTGGCGAGTCTTTCGTTGGAATAGAACCGGTCATTGGCAGCAGTGGCCGCGAATCCGATGTCGTCGAGATCAATATGTCCTGCGAACAGGCTTCCGAATTTGTCAATCATGGCACCCTCCCAAACTGCGGTTGAAGCCCATTGTAAATGAGTGGCATGTGCTGTCAAGGATTCCGACTGAAAACTGGCCAGCAAAAACGTTGACCTCGTAAGGCGCTCGGATGGCATAATCGATTTCAGCTTCGCTGGTGCTATTGGCCTTCCGACCTCGCGCTAGGTTTAACACCCAAAGTCGCGTTTGGCGACCCTCCTCGCCGGGTTTGACCACCGTTGGAAGGCAGCTGCCCCAACACCAGCGAAGCCTCTCTCTTTCTCTGGAAACAACGACATCCCCTCCCTACTGTTGCCTAATCGCGTAACGCGATGTAGAGTGACGTTGAGTTCCCGG
The DNA here is from genome assembly GCA_034428835.1 of Dehalococcoidia bacterium. Taxonomy (GTDB): domain Bacteria; phylum Chloroflexota; class Dehalococcoidia; order Lucifugimonadales; family UBA1123; genus VXRN01. The sequence continues at coordinate 15,066 of DAOUHG010000235.1, read as the reverse complement.
TAACACTCAATGAAAGGATTTGCCATGTTGGAGACCAAGGTGCCCACTGCGACGACTCATCCGCTCGAGCCTCTTTCGAAAGCGGAAATTGAATCGGCCGTAGCCATCACCAAGGTAGACTCTCGTGTCAACGAAGTTCATCGTTTCGTATCGGTCGTGCTGAACGAGCCAGATAAGCAGTCGGTCCTTAGCTACACGCAGGACAACCATGTCGAGCGTGAGGCGTTCGTCGTCCTTCTGGACCGGTCAACCGCTCACTGCATTGAGGCAGTTGTCTCTTTGACCCAGTCGGCAATCACCTCGTGGCGTACGATCGAAGGTGCTCAGCCGGCTATTTTGCTCGACGAATTCGTTGAGTGTGAAGAGGCGGTCAAGCGCTCACCTGAGTTCATTGAGGCGCTGCGCAAGCGCGGCGTAGACGATGTCGACCTGGTTATGGTGGATCCGTGGTCCGCCGGAGCCTATGGAGTCGAGCCGGAAGATGAGAAAGGCAGACGTCTATCGCGTGCCTTGGTTTGGGTCCGCTCCGACCCTACCGACAACGGCTATGCTCGGCCTCTTCAGAATGTGGTGGCGGTCGTCGACCTCAACAGCATGGAAGTGCTTCGCATTGAGGACTATGGAGTGGTGCCCCTGCCGCCGGAACCCGGCAACTGGACTAGGAAACACATTACAGAAACGCGCACTGACCTGAAACCACTGGAAGTAGTCCAGCATGAGGGTCCCAGCTTCACCGTAGATGGGCATGAGATTAGCTGGCAGAACTGGCGGTTCCGAATTGGCTTCACACCGCGGGAAGGCTTGGTCCTGTACACCATCTCGTACGAGGATAAAGGCAAGGTCAGGCCAATCATGTATCGAGCGTCGCTTAGCGACATGGTGGTACCGTATGGCGACCCAAGCGAGGCCAGCTTCCGCAAGAACGCCTTCGACATAGGTGAGTATGGAATCGGGCAGTTGTCCAATCCTCTCACGCTGGGCTGCGACTGCCTTGGCCACATAGAGTACTTCGATGCCCACATGACCGACAGCAGGGGAGAAGTGTTCACCATCAACAATGCCGTGTGTCTACACGAGGAGGACAACGGCATCCTGTGGAAGCACACTGATTGGCGCACCGAGGAGGTTGAGGTCCGTCGCTCCCGACGCCTTGTCGTTTCCTTCATCTCCACAGTTGGCAACTACGAGTATGCGTTCTACTGGAACTTCTACCAGGACGGCGGCCTTGAGCTTGAGGTCAAGCTGACTGGCATAGCGAATACCATGGCGTTGATGCCGGGCGAAAAACCGGTGTACGGCACAGAGATCGCGCCGCAGCTGAACGCTCCGTATCACCAGCACATATTCAATGCACGACTGGACATGTCCATGGACGGACAGAACAATTCCGTGTACGAGGTGAACACGAAACGTGTGCCCCGAGGAGAGCAGAATCCGCACGGAAACGCTTTCATCACCGAGCACGCCCGCTTCGAAAGCGAAGAAGACGCCGGACGTAACTGCAATATGGCAACGAGCCGTTACTGGAGAATTGTCAACGAGTCCGAAACCAACAGAATGAATGAACCCGTAGCCTACCGCCTACTTCCGGGAGAGAATGCTCTCCCGTTCGCGCACGACGACGCGGCGGTCATTCAACGGGCGGGCTTCCTTACCAAACACTTCTGGGTCACTCCTTACGAGGAGGGTGAGAGGTATGCCGCCGGAGATTATCCCAACCAGAGGCGGAAAGGTGATGGCCTGCCTGAATGGTCGGCTGCTAACCGACCCATCGCCGACACCGATGTCGTATTGTGGTACACGTTCGGCCACACACACATTCCCAGGCCGGAAGACTGGCCGGTTATGCCTGCGCACCGAATTAGTTTCATGTTGAAGCCGGACGGCTTCTTCCACTCGAACCCGGCCATGGATCTCCCTCCGTCCGACAGTGCCTGCAATTGCGGGCATGAAGGCGAGGCATGTTCTTGCGACCACTCCAACGGCCACCACGGATGCGGCTTCTAGCGAAAATATGCGTCTGGAGGGCAAAGTCGCCCTGATCACAGGCGCCGCGATGGGCGTTTGTGGTGAACCGATGGGCATAGGCGGAGCTACGGCATGGTTGTTCGCTCGCGAGGGCGCGAAGGTCGCGCTCTCCGATCTGAATGAAGACAAGGGGCGAAGATCCGTCGACCAGCTTCGAGATCGAGGCTACTCGGCTATCTTCGTCCCTCTCGACGTCGCTAGTGAGGAAAACTGGATTCGCGCGGTCAGCCAGACGGTGTCCGCCTTCGGTAGGTTGGATATTCTCGTGAACGGTGCTGGCAATGTGATTGCGGGCGCTATCGAAGACTCGACTCTTGAGGCGTGGGATAGTCTGATGGCTGTCCACGCCAAAGGTCCATTTCTTGGCACCAAGCACGCGGTTCCGGAAATGCGCAAAGTCGGTGGCGGCTCCATTGTCAACGTATCGTCAATCGATGGCCTGCATGGAACCAGCATGGGAGCGGGATATCCAGCTGGCAAAGCGGCAAGCCGACTCTTCAGCAAGTCGGCCGCTCTCCAATATGCGCAAGAGAACATCAGGGTGAACTCGATTCATCCGGGATACGTAGAGACACCGCTGAGCAGGACTATCGCCAATTGGCCCAATGGCCCAACACTGGAAGAGCTTAAGGCTAGGAGAGTCAGCAGAGTGCCCATGAAACGCGAGGCATCTCCAGAGGAACTAGCTTACGCCATCTTGTATCTGGCATCCGATGATTCCTCATATGTGACTGGGTCCGAGCTTGTGGTCGACGGGGGCTTTTCCGCTCAGTAAATTGCAGTTATTCGGGTCTCGCCTTGAGTGCAAAACCTGCCGAGGTCGGGCTGTCATCCGCCGATATACGATTATCAGGGACTATGGGAGTGAAGACTGTGAAACCCTCCGACGTTCGCAAGTTGTTTCCCGTTATGGAGCAGCGAGCATATATGTTCAGCGGGGGTGTCGCGCCTCACTCCACGCGGAGTCTTTCTGCGCTTGATCGGTTTAACGACTTGCTCACTAACGATCCGGGCGAACTGTACAGGCGCAACCGTGAGGAATTTGATGCAGTGCGCAAGCTCTTCGCCGATCTCATAGGGGCCGACGTTGATGAAGTGGCGGTCACGGACAGCACTGGAACCGGTTCTAACCTCGCTGTAGAGCTGATCGACCCGGTCCCAAGCAGCAACGTGGTGTTTGATGAGTCGGCCTATCCGTCTGCTGCCTACCCTTGGATGCTGCCGTCCAGGTCGCATGTAGAGCTCCGATTCGTTGGTGGGCGTGACGGAGTTATCCACTTCGAGGACATGGCCGAGGCCATTGACGACGACACTATTGCAGTCAGTGTATCGCATGTCTCTCAGGAGTCGGGATTCAGACACGATCTACGTGCCTTGGCGGAAATAGCCCATTCACACGGGGCTGTCCTATCTGTCGACGCCATGCAGTCTGCGGGATCCCTGAACTTCGATGTTCACGAGGAAGGAATCGACTTCCTTTCTACAGGCGCCATGAAGTGGCTGCTTGGTTCAGCTGGCGTCGGATTCTTCTATGCTCACAAAAGCCAACTGGACAAAATGCCGCCTCACGCCGGGGGCCCCGGGGCTCAGTCGGACTACAGGCCTTGGGGACAGCGAGAGTTTGTTCCTCTGCCTGGGGCGGACAGGTTCCACGTTGGCATGCCTAATTTGATTGGCTTGGCGGCCACTCGGCCCGGTTTGGAGATTCTTCGTGATGTTGGGATGGACGTGGTGGAGGCGCATGTGCTGGACTTGTCAGGCTACTGCATATCACAGCTCCTTGAGCGAGACCTCAACGTAGTCACCCCGCTGGCGGAACAATTCCGGGCAGGCATCGTCTCAATCGGGATGCAGAACGACGAAGATGCGCGGCTTGCCGACGAGTTCCTGATGGAACGGGGAGTGGACGCATATCATCATCAGAGTGTTCTGAGGGTCGATCCGCACGTGTTCAACAACCGGGACGACATTGACCGTTTCTTGAGGGAACTGGACTCGTATCTTTCACAACACTAGAACTGTCGAGGTCGCATAATGGTTGAGAAGTCCCGAATTGGAATCGTCGGTTGCGGAGATCACCAGCGACGAGCGCTAATGCCGCAGCTGGCTGCAGTGGAACAGGCTGAGCTTGTAGCATGCGCTGACATTGACGAAGTTGCCGCCGTCACTGCCAGCAATCAGTTTGGATTCCAGCGCCCTTATCTCAACTACAGGGAAATGCTCGATGGCGAAGAGCTCGACGGCGTCATGATTACGACGCCTCACCACTTGCTCAAGAGTGCTGCAATTGACGCAATAGAGTCTGGCTCCAACGTCTTCATCGAAAAGCCGATGGGCGTGAGTGCCCAGGAGGCCTACGAGATTCGTGACGCCGCTCATCGGGCTGGTGTCAGCGTAATGGTGGGCTATTGCCTGCGATACGCCGAAGGTCGCAGGATCATGAAATCGCTCATTGAGTCCGGCGCCATCGGTGACATCACAGCGATAAATGCTGGCAAGGGAACTTCGCCACTGGACGGGTGGAGGACCGAGGTCGACAAAGGCGGTGGTGTGCTCCTGTGGTTGGGTGTTCACATCACTGACCAAGTGCTGTGGATGGCTGAATCGGAACCTACACGTGTGTATGGTGAAGTCTATCGCCACACGGACGACGGAGTAGACCAGAACTCGACGTTCACCATCAACTTCTCGAACGATGTGTCGGCGAGCGTAACCTGCTCACAGAACGTTGGGGGTGGTGTAGGCTTCGACTACATTGAGGTGATGGGAACTGCCGGCCGCATCAAGAGCGAGTGGCCTTCAAACATCATCAACGTGGTTAGCGAAACGGTCGAAGAGTACCGCCACCCCACGCTTATTGTGCCCCCTGAGCCTAGGGGTTACGTTGAAAAGATGTACCGAGACGAGCTGGACTCGTGGGTGCGATCAGTCAACCAGCGTACTGACCCGCCGATCACGGTGGACGACGGCGTGAACGTACTCGAGGTCATCAGCGCGGTCTTCGAATCTGGGAAGTCCAACTCGCCGGTGACGCTACGCTAGGACTCCTTGCCTGTTAACAGCCTGCGCGGATTATCCACCATGATCGTCTTGAACTGATCTGAGGTCAGGCCTATCTCTTCGCTGAGGACTGCGAGTCCCTGGGTGGACAGAAAGTCGTAGCCGCCCCCGCCATAGATTGTGTAGTCGGTGTTGTAGCAGACGTCGTGCGAGAAGATCAGGTTTCTGATCAGCCCCTCATCTATAGCCCACTTGATCAGGCCTAGCGCCCGGTTCCGCTCGTAGTCGTTTCCGGTCTTCAGGCTGCCCATCCGGTCGAATGATATGTACGCTCCCCTACGAGCGATCTCCGCATGGTACTTGTGCCGCGGATAGCCCCCTGAGTGGGCGACTACAACGCGGCTGAGGTCCACGCCTTCCTGCTCAAGAACGTCCAGTTGGTCTAGGCCCTGCGGACCTCGAGTAGCGTGCGTTCCGAGCGCGACTCCTGTCTCGACCTGTGCCCGGGCAGCCGCTCGGAGTACTCGCTCTTCGATCGCAGACAGCCAGTTGAAGTGCGCGCCGATCTCTCCGATGAAGCCCGCCCGCACGTCTGTACCGTCAATTCCCACCCTGACGTCTTTGATTATCTCGTCGGCAATGTCATCTGTGCGCATCCGCCAGAGGCGCTGTTCGTAATAGGTCTCGCGATACCAGCCACACCCGAGAATAATGTTCAGTCCCGTCTTCTCGGACATGTCCCTGATGGCGTTGGCGTGCTTGAGATGATTGAGGTCCTCATCGAAGAGCAGGTCGTGGTCGTTCTCCCTGAGGCCTCCGGAAGTCTGGTCGACCAGAGTTATTCCGCCGGCGTTCTTGTAGCGCATCAACTCCATCTCAGCCAGCACCGGGTCGTTCATGTAGTTAGGGCCGACCCAGGCATCCGGCAAGAGGTCCAGGTAGATATGCTCGTGAACTAGCGTGAATCCAAGCTCGTCCGCCGATATCGGCCCAGTTACGGTCATTACTTCGTTTGCCAATGTATTCCCTCCATGAGAGATGACTAGTTCGAGGTCAGATTGTCCCGCTTGACGCTGGCTCGGCCTACAACCGACGTGCCAGTTTCGGGTCCAGCATATCTCGCAGGCCATCTCCCGCAAGGTTGACTCCCAATACTGTGATGCTCAGGAACAGGCCCGGGAAACCAATCACCCAGACCGCCACTGAGATTGCTCTGCGCGCCTCTGACATCATCGTGCCCCAGCTGGGCGTCTCAGGGGGCGTTCCCGCGCCCAGGAAACTCAGGATCGCCTCGATCAGAATTGCGTCTGCGCAAACAAACGTTGCAAGCACGATCATGGGAGCGAGTGCGTTAGGCAATATGTGCCTGAACAGAATTCGAGGTGTGCTTGCTCCCAGGCTCGTCGCGGCATCCACGAACATCTCTTCCTTCAGCGTAAGCACCGAGGCCCGCATCACGCGGGCGGCCCTGGGCATGATGACGAAGGACAGCCCGAAGATGACGTTCTGTACGCTGCCGCCGAGAAGCGCCATCAAGGCTATTGCCAGCAGAATGATCGGGATCGCCATAATCCCGTCCATGACTCTCATGACGACTGTGTCCACAATTCGGAAGAAACCGGCCAGCAGTCCGATAACGGTGGCCGCGGCTATGCTAATGGCGGCTACGGAGAAGCCGACCAGGATCGAAATTCGACCGCCGTAAATCGCTCTGGAGTAAACATCGCGGCCTATGAAGTCGGTGCCGAACCAGTGCTCCGCAGACGGAGGCTGAAGGCGGTCGGGCGGCCAGCCCTTGTATGGGTCGGAAGTGAAGAGTAGGGGGGCCACTAACGATATGACCACCATGAATATCACGACGACAATACCTGCGGCCATTGTTGGGTTCCTGCGGGCCTCACGTCCAATCGTTCTGCCAATAACAGCGATACGTGATCTGCCGCCAGGCTGTGCAAGTTCTGTCTGGATACTGGTCTGCTGTCTCGACATCAGTATCTAATCTTCGGGTCAAAAAGCGCGTATGAGGCGTCGATAATCAGGTTGACCAGAACGAAGATTACCGCTGTGACCAGAATCGCGCCCTGTATTATCGGGTAGTCCCGCTTGACTATCCCGTCCACCATTAACCTGCCGAATCCTGGAATCGCGAACACCTGCTCGATCACCACCACACCAGAAAGAAGTCCAGCGAGTCCTAGCCCGATAACCGTGATTATCGGCAGTGCGGCGTTCTTGAGCGCGTGGCGTACGAGCACCGTGTTTTCGCTTAGACCCTTTGCCCGTGCAGTACGCACGTAGTCCTCTCTAAGGACCTCCAGCACGCTGGATCTCGTCATTCTGGTAATGAGAGCCATGACGATGAGCCCGGCCGCGAACGATGGCAAAATCAGGTGCTTGATGAACGTAAAGAAATCTTCGCTTGGAGGCATATAGCCTCCCGCCGGGAGGATCGGGAACTTCAGAGCAAATACCCAGATTACAATGAAGCCGAGGAAGAAGCCCGGAATCGCAAAGCTCAGCGACGCGAACAACATTATGGCGCGATCGAACAGGCTGCCCTGTCTCCATGCGGCGATGGTTCCCAGTGGAACACCCAGGCCGATCGCCACTACCTCGATCAGGAACGCAAGCGATACGGTCGGTATCGCCCTCTGGACTAGCAAGCCTGTCACTGGCTTATTGCTGAAGACCGAGTTCCCGAGATCACCCTGAATTAGATTGCGCAGCCAGTAGCCAAGCTGCACTGGAATCGGCCTGTCGAAACCCATCCTCGCGCGAATCTTCGCGATATCGTCCGGTGAAGTGTTCTCGTTGGACAGAAGGTCCGCGGGGTCTCCAGGTGCGATCTGAAGCAGGACGAACACGAACACGGCCACGATCAGCATCACGGGGATGGTTGCGAGAACGCGCCTTAGAATGTAGCCCTGCATGATTTACCTAGGTGATAAAGGTGACGCCGCCCGACGCGTACGGTTATCGCGCTGAGCGGCGTGTTTAGATCAGTTTGGCTGTAGCGGATGCGCCCTACTTGTCGAGCCACACGTTTGTGTAGATTGGGAACGCCTTGACATCGAAGTCCTTTACATAGTTGCGGGCGGGGAAAATCGAGAACCATTCTCCCAGGTATATGAGAGGAACGTTCTCGTACCAGTACGCCTGGATCTCTTCCACCTTGGCCATGGCCTCTTCATGTGTTGTGGCCTTTGCATACTCGATGATCATTCGCTTGTAGTTCTCGTCGTTGGGCCTGTCGATGCGGTACGACGGGTCTTCAGGATCGCTTGGCCATAGGAAGGCCATTCGTATGGGGTCTCCGCTTTCAGACCAGTGGGCGTTCCACGTCGTAAACAGGGCATATTCCCGTTTTCTCGCGTTGGTAATCATGGTAGCCCAGTCCTGTGCGGGCATATCGACGACAAAACCGATCTCTTCAAGCATGGGCTTCAAGGCTAGGCCGATCGGTGTGATTGTCGCATAATCTGTGGGGTTGAAAAGCTGGATAGGCTCCCCGTCGTAGCCAGACTCCTTGAGAAGTCGCTTGGCCTTTTCGAGGTCAACCTCGTAGTAGACGTCCTCGCCGACGAAGGTCTCAAGGGGGGTGTTGCAATGGTATAGCGCTGCGCACATGTTCCACAGCGCCGGATCACCCATTGCCGACATGATCGCTTCGATGTCGAGGCCTGCGTACAGAGCCTGTCTGGCCTTTACGTTGTCGAAGGGATGGACATTGTGGTTGATGTTTATGCCTGACCTGTGTCCCGGCTTGTAGATTGGTACGTAGATGTCGCTGTTATTCGTCGCCCGCTGGTAGAAGTCCAGTGATGCGCCGTCAACGATGTCCCACTGCCCGGACTCCAGTCCTGCCATCTTGGTCTCTTCGTCCGGTATCTCCAGCCAGACGATCTCGTCCAGATAGGCATTATGCACATCGGCGAGATAGCTTCCGGGAGTACTTATCGCTTTGTAGTCAGGGAAGCGTTCAAGGATGATTTTGTCTCCCTGGTCCCACTGTTTGAACATGTACGGCCCGGAACCCAGGAACTCAGGAGTCGCCTCCTGTGCGACGGTTGCCGCCATTGCCGATGGGATTATAGGTCCGCCTCCCCACGGCGCCGCGAATGTCGTTGGGACCTGCCCAAAGGGTTCTCGCAGATTGAGCTTGAAGCTGTGGCTGTCCACCTTCTCAAACGCTGGGTCCTCGGCGAACTCGCTCCTGAGAAGCTTCGGGGCGAAGTGGAAGTTGCTCATCTGCCGGTTCAGCGAGGGAATCACATCGTCGGTGTCCAACGCTGAACCGTCGTGGAACGTGAGACCTTCTCGTATCTTAAACGTCCACGCGAGACCGTCAGAGCTGAGATCGAAGGTTTCAACCAGCATGGGTTTGGCTTCGAGCTCATTGTTCCACTCAAACAGCCGGTGAGTAAGGTGTACGGCAAGGGCTGCCGTTACGTAGGCTCCGCTGAAAACACCATCCAGGGATGGAATGCTCGCCTGGCTCGTAACTCTCAACTGACCCCCGGACTTGGGTCCGGTGGCCGGAGCAGTTGTTGGGGCCGGAGCCGGGGCAGGAGCAATAGTTGCGGCAGGAGCCGGGGCAGCCGCTGCCGTGGGAGCTGGCGCAGCCGCGGGGGCCGGTTCATCCGAGGTACAAGCTGCCAGAGCTAAGATCATAATTCCAGAGAGAATCAAACCAACGAACGCTTTCATTATATGTTTCCACTCCTCCTCGATTTGTCGGCATGTACCTGACTAGTGTGACATGTAAGTGACCTTCGACTCCAGTCAACCGGTACTTTCACGGCGGCGCGTATTGTAACCCGTTGCGGTTCACTTGTAAAAGGATTCGCGAAATGTCACTATCTAATCGTGGATAGGGAAAGCGGGACCTTCAATGTGACACGCGTTCCCAGAGATTCTCTACATCCGAGGTTAGGCGTATTCGGCGAGGCGCTACATTGCATCAATCGATTCTGGAATCGTCTGCCCGCCGTCTACGACTAGCGTCTGACCGGTAATGTATTTGGCCTCGTGCGAAGCCAGGAACAGCATCGCGTAGGCTACGTCCTCAGGGTCCCCAAGTTTGCCTAGAGGGATGGCCTGCTCCATTCTGCTCAGGTATTCTTCTCCGAGTTCGTCTAGCCCTTCGGACATCACGTTGCCGGGCATCACGGCGTTGATCGTGATGTTACTTCTGGCGAGTTCCACCGCCGCAGTGCGCATGAAACCGAGCATTCCTGCCTTTGTCGCGCCGTAGTGAGACCACCCGGTGTATCCGGTGATAGGGCCGGTTATCGACGACATCAGAAGAACTCGTCCCTGATCGCTCTTCTTGATTTCAGGAAGACACGCCTGCACACATAGGAATGCCCCCTTGAGATTGACTGAGTTGACCAGGTCCCACTCTGCCTCCGACATCTCCTCCAAGGGCGTCGACGGGAAGATGCCGGCATTGCAGCACAGCACGTCAATCCCGCCATAACGCTCAATCGCCGCCTGAGCCATTCCTTTGACTTCGACGCTGTTTCCTACGTCGGCCCGGAAGAAAGATGCCGTACCGCCCGAGTCTCTAATTTCCTGGACTGTCTTGTTGCCGGCGTCTTCACCTCTTGCTACGATCAGGATCTTGGCTCCCTCGCGGGCAAATACTTGGGCGATGCCGCGCCCGAGACCTTTGCTCCCGCCGGTGACAATTACGGATCTGTTATTCATTCGCGTTCCCACTGTCTGCCTCCCGTGGTGTTCAACTTGCCAGCTCTTTCGGACCTCTGCGGACAGAGATATTCGAGGTCTGGCCGGTAGTCTATCTGACCAGTCGCCGGGCCGCCATATAGGTGACGTATCCGAGTCGGCGAGCGGCAGAGACGCGAAGCACTGAGCTTCTTGAACACCAAGTTCTCTTCGGCCCGTGCTAAACTTAGTCCATATTGAATTCAACGCTCCCGCATGTGGCCGACGCCCGCAAGCGCCGACTGATTCTCCTTACCATTGCCGCAGGCACTTTTGTGTCTGTGCTCGACCAGACCGGAGTCAGCCTGGCGCTCCCCCTTATGGCTAGTGAATTCGATGCGACGATCCCGTTGGTCCAGTGGGTCGCGCTTGGATACATGCTCACCACCGGCTCGTTGCTTCTTCCCGCTGGAAGACTGTCTGACATGGTCGGCCGGAAAGTGGTATACGTCGCTGGATTCTGTGTCTTCGTTATCGGAGCCGTGTGTGCTGCGTCGTCTCCAAACCTGATGGCAATAATCGGATTCAGGATCGTTCAGGGTGCCGGATCAGCGATGATACAGGCCAATGGAATGGCGATACTGACTACAACCTTTCCTGCCCAGCAGCGGGGACAAGTAATCGGAATGTTTATGACGATGGTGGGTCTCGGCGCGATTATGGGGCCGATCCTCTCTGGCGTTGTGGTCGAAACATTCGGCTGGAGATCCGTATTCATGGCGAGCGTTCCCCTAGGCGGTGTTTCACTTGTTGCAGCCATGGCTGTGCTGATTAGAGACACCCCCAGCATCAGGAGCGTTCGGCAACTCGTGGCGCGGTTCGATTGGGCGGGAGCGGTAGCCTCGGCCAGCGGCCTCGCCGTTTTCCTTCTCGTTTTAACGAATGCCTATAGACTTGGTTGGACTTCGCCCGTAGTAGTTACGGCCCTCTTTGCGAGTGTCGGATTGCTCGTTGCGTTCGTGTACTGGGAACGTCGAACGTCCCAGCCAATGCTGGACCTCGAGCTGTTCCGGCGTCGTATCTTTGCTCTGGGCACTTCAGCCAGTTTCTTCGGTTTTCTGGCCGGCACTTCGGTCTTCAGCATGATGCCTTTCTACCTACAGGACGTGCTGGACCTGTCGCCACGGGTGGCGGGACTTTATATTGCCCCCGCGGCGCTGGGATTCGCGCTCGCCGGTCCACTCGCTGGACGCTTTGCGGACAAATTGGGGCCACGACGAGTCGAATTCGCTGGCCTGGGAATGCTAGGAGTGTCGCTCATCTTCCTGGGTAGCCTGACGGTGAATACCGGTGCGGAGGTGGTTGCAGTGGCTATGGCGCTACAGGGGCTGGGCATGGGCGTGTTCTACACCCCGAATACAGCTTCCGTGCTTAGCGTGGTAGAGAGGTCCAAGTTCGGAGTCGCTACCGCGTTTCTCAACATGACAAGAAACACTGCAAACGTGGCTGGAATTGGGTTGGCGACGACAATTGTAACCGTGGCAATGGCGTCGAAGGGTTTCGAGCCAAGCCTCGACGCAGTCGCTGCCGGTGGCGGCGGTGTCGAAGTCGCCTTCACTCAGGGCCTCAGAATCGCATTCCTGATGCTGGGTGCATTCATCGGTGTGTCTATAGTCTTAACGGCCCTCAAGCGCACTGCACGACGGGAGACGGCCTTGAGCGACACTGCGGTCGGCGAGCCGGAAATCCAAGTTGGCGGAGACTGATCTTGGCGTCTCGTGACCTCCTGCCCATCAGAAGGGTCGTGCAGAGTTCAAACTACCACTGGTGGGCGTATGGCGCAGTTGCCATAGGCATGCTAATCAACGTAATGGACCAGTCGGGCATTAATATCGCGCTGCCTGAAATCGCTGACGAATTCGCAGCCGACATCCCGACGGTACAGTGGATTTCCTTGGGCTATACGCTTGCTACCAGTGCGATGCTGATGCCGATGGGGCGACTGTCCGACATAATAGGCCGCAAACGAGTGTACCTGTGCGGGTTTACCTTCTTTATCGTACTGTCAGTTGTGGGTGGGTTGTCACAGACCCTCGGTGTGCTGATCGCAGTCAAGGTCGTCCAGGGTCTGGCTTCTGCCGGTGTTCAGGCCAACAGCATGGCGTTTATCACGGAGGTGTTCCCTGACAATCAGCGCGGGAAGGCCATGGGCATGTACATGGCGGTCATAGGTAGCGGGGCCATTATGGGCCCGACTGTCGGTGGTGTGCTGGTCACTGAATTTGGTTGGAGGTCGATCTTCTTTGCGGGAGTTCCGGTGTCCATTCTGGCGATGACTGCGGCCGGACTGGTGCTCAAAGGAAGGACTGCAACGCAGAGGGTCGGAGGAGTTGGCTCTTCGTTCGATTGGGGGGGAGCCGCATTGTCATCCGGAGCGCTTGTTGTGTTCCTGTTGGCCATGACAAACGGTTGGAAGTTCGGATGGACCTCGGTGCCGATACTCGCTGGGTTCCTAACATCTCTGTTCCTTCTGGTGGGATTCATCGTTTGGGAGCACAGGGCCCGGGAGCCGATGCTCGACCTGTCTTTGTTCAGCAACCGAGTGTTTTCTATGGCCATCGGAGCCAGATTTGTATCTTTCCTCGGCGGCTCCGCCGTCTTCTTCCTGATGCCGTTCTATCTGATACAGGTATTGGGTTACGAGGCGCGAGATGCAGCTCCGCTCCTGGTGACGGGGGCAGTGGGAATGATGGTTCTGGGCCCTCTCAGCGGAAGGCTTTCAGACAGATTCGGAACACGGTGGCCCGCCACATTGGGAATGGTCTCATCTGCAGCCGCCATGTTTACACTGTCCACCTTAGGAGTTAACTCTCCACCATGGCACATTGTTATCGGGATGGTCCTGTCTGGCGTGGGGATGGGGACTTTCAGTTCACCAAATACGAGCGCGATCATGGGCTCACTGCCTAGAGACAAGTTCGGTGTGGTATCTGGCTTCGTTAATCTGGCCCGCACGTCAGCAAACGTGTCGGGCGTCGCCTTGGCGACGACCTTGGTTGCGGTAACTATGGCATCTCAGGGTTTCGAGCCTAATCTGTCGGCGGTCTCGGAGGCTGGTGGAGACGGAATTAGGTTGGCATTCGTCGAAGGCTTGAGTACTGCGCTCAGGGTCTCCGGAGCGATGATGGTGCTTGCCCTCGTACTGACGGCGGTCAGACCGGATCCACGTGCCACCAGACTGCCCAGTCCGAGTCCTGCGAGTCAGCCCGCAGCCGGCGACGACTAAAGGCTGATTCAGCGGCCGATTCCCCTTTTCGCCCTGGCGAAACGCCGTACTAGCTCTTCCGCCTCAGGGTTATCCCACTCAGGGTAGGAGACGATAATGTCGTCGCCTTGTAACACCGGGAATATGATCGTGGTATTAGGCGCGGGCCTGAACAGGCTGTTAAGAACGAGATAAAGTCCGATTACTGCGGCCAGTGAGCCAGCTAGAAATAAGCCAGCCTCGATTTGCTGGTTGAGGCCGAACTGCATCTGGATTAAGACCTCGGCGACAATTATGGCCAGTCCTCCGAACATAAGCCTAAGTCCGAGGCCCTTCCTGCCGTACCGGCCGCCGTTGAACTTGTTGGGCGGACCGACCTCGCTGAGATTGATCCCAGTGTATTTTCCAACTGGCGAGGAATCGAGGTTCCCTATCAGTCTTCTGCTCGTGACGATGACCTGATCGTCCTGAAACCGGATCTCCTCGTCGCTCAGCAACTCAATCTGGGGCTGCATAGTGGCAATCCTCTCGGATGATAGCGTCGGCACCATTATAACTGAGACTCGGTTGCCAGCGTCTCTCCACCGCCGGAGTTCTCAACAGGGTACGGCGATGGCAAAGAGTTTAGTTCCCCCTATTGCCGGAAACGATGATCTGCTCTCGTGTCCCTTAAGACGGAGGCCAACGCCTGGGCAGAGCCGATCGGATACACTCGCACGTCCTCGTCAATCTCCCCTATGGATGCAATGACACCGGCGCCTTCCTCGATGAGCTCACCCAGCGTCGGCCGCCTGCACAGGCCACGGACCACCTGGTCCGGCGTTAACGCTATCACTGCCCGCACCTCTTCTGTTTCCAAGCTAAAGGTTGGATCGAGAAGAGTCGCCTGGTAGATGGCGATGTAGTACGTCCTTTGTGAGTCGTCGGTATGGACTGAGTTAGCCATCAAGTACAAGGCAAAAGGTCGAGGCTGATCTGCTAATACCATTCCAGTCTGAGCGAGCCATATAGGATACTGGCAGCGGTCTGATGCTTCGTCTATGCTCGGGTCAACTCATCGAGTTGGAGGGCAGCAGATGATCGGTCGACCATTTCGGGTGAACTGG
>DAOUHG010000234.1:0-5255 GCA_034428835.1 Dehalococcoidia bacterium | reverse complement strand
ATAGCGTTGAGCACCTGCAGGTTCGGAATCCTCACGTTGCCACGCTGCACAGGCAGGTGAGGCTCAATCAGTTCGTATTGACCTTGTGTGAGTTCCATGTACCCATACTACCATCCTCAACTCAATTAGCGTGAACAGGCCCTAGTACAAACTCAGCCATCTCAGACCAGAGACTTCAGTGACTCGATTCGGCCTGCGATTGAAGCTAACTATTGTCGTCATCTTTTTAATTGTCGCTGTCGGCTGCGTTCAACCAGAAACAGGGCGAAATATGCCGCCCGGACCCCCAACCGCTAGTTCCGTTTTCACTCCAATTTCTGGACCCGCACCAGACATTCGTGCGACGGTTGTAGCCGAGATTACAGCGACCGCAGTGGCTGCCAGCACCGAGACTCTAGCGCCTACCGCCACCGCCGTGCTGCCGATACCGCCCGGGGCATTCTTCTCAGTTGGCCGTACGACTCCACAGGCCACCCCAACGCCGACAGTGACCCCTATTGTCACGTCTCCTGCGTCCACAACTCCCCTAGTCACTCCCACACAGACGCCGACTCACGCTCCAGTCCCAGTCAACACTCCAACCCTAGCGTCTATGGTCGAAGACATCTCGCCCAGCGTGGTCCAAATCATCACCCCAGATGGAAACGGCTCTGGATTTGTGACCGACGCCGACGGGCGCATAGTCACGAATGCCCATGTCGTAAAGGGTCTCTCAGAAGTCGAGGTGAGATTCACCGACGGGCGAACATACACGGGCAGGATTCTGGGTGTCGATGAAGTGGCCGACGTGGCGCTCATCGATATCGGCGCCTATCGATCCCTCAATGCAATTGAGCTGGGCGACGCGGACGAGATCATGGTTGGCGAGGACGTCATAGTAATGGGGTTCCCACTGGGGGACACGCTCGGCGCATCCCCGACGATCACGAGGGGAATAGTATCCGCCAAGCGGTCCTCAGAATCGGAGATCACGTTGCTCCAAACAGACGCGGCGATCAACCCGGGCAATAGCGGCGGGCCGCTGCTCGGACGCGACGGTCGAGTCATCGGCGTCAGCACGTCCAAGCTGTTCAGGTCGGACGATGGAAGACCGCTTGAAGGAATCGGTCTTGCCGTATCGATCAACGACGTACACGAGCGGCTGGCCTCACTGGCGAGGGGTGAGAGCGTACTTCTAAGCAGTTCACCACCACTTGGGACGATGGAGTTAGCGTCCGGCCTGAACAATCTTCTTCCCGCATCATTCGAGGAGCTCGATCTTGAAGATGAGGGGATAACCTCGTTCGAAGAACCCTTCACTGAGTTTGTAGGTTACATCTCATTCGCCCCGTTCCAGTTAGTCATGGCATCCGCTGGGGAATTGAATGACCTCGATAGAGCCGAACTCGAACAAATGCTTTCGGATCCCGACACCCTCTTCGGAGATGCAGCGAGTAGTTCGTTTCTAGAAGGATTCAGTTCAGCTATGGGAGTGGACATAGATGGGACGGGTCTGTTGACGCTGCCGGAGGTCGGAGACTGGTCAATTGGGATTTGGATTGAGGATGACTCTGACATTGGTAAAATGAGAGTGGAAATGGTCTTCTTCCTGCAAGACATCCATATCGGACTTGCAGCCATTATCTATTCACCTACCACAGAGCCCTCTGTCTCTGTAGAGGAAATTGCGAGAGCGATAGATAAGGCGATAGTAGAGGGCGCGGACTGATTATTCAGACCGCCGCAGTCTGAGATACCCTCAGCGGCTTATGCCTGTGATGAACTCCCGTACCTGGCGCATGGTTGGCATTGCCTCGGTGTCGCCGTGGCGTGTGCAGACTAGCGCACCGCAGGCGTTGCCGAGCTCCAGGGCTGTGTGTAGAACGCTGGCCCGTTCGTCCGATGGCAGTGCCAGAAAGTCCAGCATCGACCCTCGCTGGAATATGCCTGCCATCGCTCCCGCCACGAAGGCGTCGCCGGCGCCGACCGGGTCCACGACTTCGACGTTGAAACCGCTGTGCGCGACGACCTGCTCTCCATCGAACGCGACTGCGCCGGAGTCGCCTGTCGTCACTATCGCCAGCCGAGTGACACCACCCATGAACCGGCGCGCGTGCTCGGACGCGGTCATGTCTCCGCCCCAGATCGTCTCGGCTTCGTCGTGGCCTACCTTGAATAGCGTCGCGTGCTCGCGCATCCGGTCGCACACCGCGCGCGCCTCTGACGGACTCCACAGTGCCTCTCGGTAGTTGACGTCCATGCTGACCGGGATGTCTATGTCCTGAGCAGCGGCCATCACGATGAGAGTAGTGTTCAGGCAAGCCTCGCTGAGCGCCGGAGTGATACCGGTCACGTGCAGGAGGTCGGCCCCCTCCAGGTGCAGCAGCACTTCGGCGGAGGTCAGGCGGCTGGCCGCGCTCCCGGCCCGTCTGTACCTGCGAATCACCTCGCCGCCTCCGAGATGGTTAAGAAGCTGGATCCCCGTCTTCTCTCCTGAGACTTGAGGGGCGTGAACCTCGATGCGGCCGGTCAACTCTGCGGCGATGGTATTGCCGTCCTCGTCCGCTCCGAGCCTGCTGACCCACACTGTATGAACCTCATCGGACATCAGCTTACGCAGGTCGATGGCGACGTTCGACTCCGCTCCCGCGATGTGTCGCGTGTAGCTGCCGTCCGGATCGTACGGACCGATGTAGTCGGCGTTGTGCTGCACCAGCGTCTCGCCGAACGTTACGAATTTTCTTTTGCCGGCTGCTGTTGGCACGACTTCACGACCGTCCTGGTTGAACTGTCTGACCCCTGATTCACATAGGGTCTTCGGCCATTGGCGGGAACACCGTGCCCGTGTACTGATGCTGTGCGGCTACCTCCTCGTCCAGCTCGATGCCGAGGCCTGGTTTTGTGGGCGGGATGATGTACCCGTCTTCCCACTGGATCGGCTCCTTGAGTATCTCGGCGTAGAAGCCGTCGAAGCGCTCGATGCTCTCCTGGATCAGGAAGTTGGGGCTGCATGTCGAGATCTGGATGTTGGCCGCGTCCTCCAGCGGCCCGCAGTACAGGTGCGGCGCCATCTGGACATAGTGGGCCTCGGCCATGCCCGCGATCTTCTTGGCATCGAGGATTCCGCCGACCCTGGCGAGCGCGGGCTGGAGGATCGCTGCCGCCTGCTGGGCCAGCAGGTCGGCGAACTCGTACTTCGTGGTCAGCCGCTCTCCGGTCGCCACCGGAATGGACGTGTGGTGGGCGACGCGCGACATCTCGCGCCGGTTCTCCGGCGGCACCGGCTCCTCGATCCATAGCGGGTCGTAAGGCTCCAGCCGCTTGGCCAGCCGGGTCGCGCTGGAGGTCGTCATCTGGCCGTGCGTGCCGATGAGCAGATCGACCGAGTCGCCAACGGCCTCGCGGATGTTCTTCGTCACCTCGGCGGCATTGCTGAGCGCTTCGAGCGACAGCTGATGGGGGTCGAACGCGCTCATCGGCATTACCCCGGGTCGTACTTGACGCCGGTGAATCCCATCTCCATGTACTGCACAGCACGCTTCGGCGCGCGCTCAGGGTCACCGAAGATGTTTCCGACCGCGATCGCGTCGTCATCGTCGCTCTCGTCCGGCGGCGCGGGGTAGAGATAGGTGTACGATCGCAGACGCTCGTTCACCTTGCCGCCGAGAAGGTTGTAGATCGGCTGGTCCAGCGCCTTGCCGATGATGTCCCAGCACGCGATCTCGAGGCCGCTCAGCACGGCGACGAGGGTCAGGTCGGGGTGCTGCGAGTACCCGCTGGAGTATATCTGCCGCCACATCGTCTCGATCTGGAACGGGTCGCGCCCGGCCGCGTAGTTCTCAGCGACGTCCTCTATGAGCTGCGTCACTCGGTGCGGCCCGAACGGCACTCCATACACCTCGCCGAACCCCTCGATGCCGTTGTCGGTCGCCAGCTTTAGGAAGACCCAGTAAGGCCCACCGTGACTGGGCGGCGGGTTCTCGACGACGTAGGCCGTCAGGTCAGAAATCTTCATCCATTACGTCTCTTGGGAGTGTGTTGGCGTGGCAACCATTCACGTTCAAGTCGCCCACGTTTCTGGCGCTGCTGTGGGTATATATGATATGTGGCGGTTCGACTCCGAACGAGAAACTTTCTGAGTGCAACGCACCATGAGTACCAAAACGGCGTGGAGCTTCTGGTCCCTAAAGCCAGCCACAGATGGCCAACGTCAATACTGTATCGAAAGTCTCAGACGTTTATGGGCTTATAAAAAAGGTTGGCTGCCGTATCGGCAAGAGGACCTTTCGAACTGGGATCTCGTGGGAAATGAGATGTGGCGATTGTCAGTGAGTCTACGTAAGTGCTGCCGTCCGAAATCAGTAGCGAGTACTCCTTAGCGGTCTAGCTTATGCAGCGCCGATCATCTATTGGTCAATGACCTCACCAAAGGCACCCTTCCGTCTCGGGGTGCCCGGCTCCCTCGTGAGAGCCTGAACACGGCGATCAAGCTCGTCGTAATCGACATTTAGTACTACGTATTCGTTCTCACTCAACGTGAGGGCCCCTTGACTGGCACCTGATATATCCGTCACGGCTCGCCGAACGTCGGGCAACTGCACACTCTCGAACCCTCCCATGGCAGCGATTTGAGTCGCGATCATGGTTATGTTCCGTGGGCTGTTGGTAAGCAAATTGTGTCCCTCCCTGAGAGCCTTCACTATTGCGACGTACAAAGCTCTAGGTTCCCAAGTTGGATCAGCCAGAAGTGCTTCAATTGCTTGTGTGACGTCTTGAGGGGCAAAAGTACTGCGAACTACATCGAGCACCTGGCGCGCACCAATTTGGCGGGATTCTGCAGCGGCTATGACATCCGCAAACTGCCTAACAGTCCAGCATGATATCTCTTGGGTTTTGGCTGACAACGCCGAATTCGCATCATCACCTCCTTGGTATCCTGGTGCAACCAGTAGGCACCCGGTTGCGTCATGTCGGATCATGTGATCTTTTATTGATGCGAAGTCAATGTCGTAATTGATTAGCGGAGGCGTAGAGGTGGGGAAGAGGTTCAGGTGGAGCGGGCGTGGACAGGCTCGGCGCTGAACACACCGCACAGACCATCCACCACCGGCTGGCCACCACCATTCCTATACAGGGTCCTGATTACTCTGGTGAACGCACTGAACGCATCCGCACCATCTTCGTTCTTCGAGCAGTGCGACACCTTGCGCGCGATCACCGCCCCGCGCAGCGCTCGCTCAGCACGGTTGTTGGTCGGCTCTATGCCTGGATCATCC
>DAOUHG010000233.1:0-5676 GCA_034428835.1 Dehalococcoidia bacterium | reverse complement strand
AACGACCTGTCCTGGGACGCCAGGGCACCGGCGAGATCACCGTCCCGAGCTGCTGTGTCCAGACTTGCCCACGATGCGGCAACCTGTGCGGCGACGTGTGGCGGAGCTGGACGCCTGCGATCTTCTCGACTCACAGTGTCACCTCCGCCCTGAGAAGCTCACTCAGCGAGCGGATGTGATTGATGAGAGCCGCGAGTCGTTCCTTCTGTTCGTCGTTGAATGCTCGGTAGTCGTTGGGAGCGGCGGCCCTGAGCCAGGCCAGCGCCGTCCTGCATCCAGCCGAGTGGTCCGATGTTCGCCGGTGCAGTCCGCTAATCTCATGTCTTGCCGACTGGAGGGCTCTTATATCGGCCTCGACCTTGATGCGCTGGTCGTTCGCCTCCCTCGCGTGTTTCCTGTTGCGACTATTCAGATACAGTCCAGATCCCACGAGAACAGCGCCGCCCACTCCCCAACCCACAGGTCCTGCCAGGGCCAGCAGTGTGCTGCCCCCGGCCATGCCACCACCACCGACAGCGAGAGCTCCTCCTCCCAGCCACGCAAGGGCGGCGTTGGTTGCCGCCGCGCCGGACAGGGCGGATATGGCAGTGCCGGTGGATGCGGTGCCGAATGTGGTGGCGACCGCCATGGCGGCAGATGGTCCCAAAGCTGCAACTCCCACGCCTGCGGCGATCCCCGCCGTACCCGTCGCGCTTCCAATCCTGATGGCCCTGGAGGCCTCGGTCTCAAGGCGTTTCACCGTTCCCTGGAACCTGTCCACCTCGACCCGGAACTCCGCGACCGTCGTGTCGAACTCCTTCGGCGAGTTGGCGAGCGTGTTCACATACGACTCGACCTGCTGAATCACATCGGTGGCGGCATTCCGGCGCAGCTCGAAAAGTTCGATGCAGGCCTTCTCCACCCGCTTGCGAATGGCTTCATGTCTCGTGGCGGACCGCTTGAGTTTCTCGATGGCCTCTCGACGTGCCTTGGAGTTGAACACTATTCGGCCTCTGCATCTGTTGATCTGGTGCGACTGCTTTCCAGAGTAACGCTGGGACAATGTAGCTGGTGTGGTCGATAGTGACAAATCTCTCGGAATCCTCCATAGACTCGCCCAAGAAGATCCGATCGTCGCAGTGACACGAGGGCATTGTGCAGATTCCCAACAGCGTGATCAGCAATATGCTTGGCGAGAGGGAACTGTCTGACCACTCCGGCGTTGGTGCCGTCCTGACGTCCCGCAGGGCCGGCCACGGGTGATATGCTCCAACCCAGCCCGCAGCCAATTCATCGGCAAACATGTCTGCCAGTTCAAGACTGAGAGGAAGATTCAATGACAGGATATTGCCTGAAGTGTCGAGAGAGCAGGGAGATCCAGAACGCACAGCAGGTCACGATGAAGAACGACAGGGAGGCCACCAGGGGCACCTGCGGTGTGTGTGGTACGGCAATGTTCCGGATCGGAAAGGCGTCCTGACTGCTATAAGCAGCGTCAGGATCGAGCCATACAGGCATCATCCTGAACTGGGGAGCGACCCAGCCTGCTCGATCCTTCCGAGTTTGGGGTTGTCGAAACTGGCCAACACACTGTCGTCGGAATGTCCCTTCGGGGAGCAAGCTCAACCCGGAGCCAGCTTCACATAATGCTTATAGGGCGAACGAATTCCGTGACGGGAAATTCGAGCGTGGGAGTTTCTCCGAACAGCACGGTGACATGACTACTTCTCTCCTAGTTTGTGACTCCAGCTGGTCGATCCGACATCGACTGGAAGCATCAGGAGAGTCGTCCTATTCGTAACTCATGGGAGGCTCGATCCTATGGAATACAGCGTACTCTGATATCATCGATCTCTCCCCCTCGATCGGTCCCCACAAGACCACCCTGTAAACGCCGGGTCCGTGGACATCGATTATCTCCCGCACATCAGCTCTGACTGAAAAAGCTCCCCCGTCTGCACCCCAGTCCATCGCAGTGATCCACGGCAACGTGACCGTCAACTCATCTCGAGCCTGGCTCGCATCCCTCGCAGCCTGCCATAGTTCTCTTGCTTCGGCCCGCGATGCAGGTGCGGGGGTGTCTGCAGAAACTTCGTAGGGATCGGGACACGGCCTGTACGGCTTCGTGTACTCGTCCTCGGTATAGTAGCTCCCAGAGGCAGGAGGGGTTCTCAGTGAGGCGATCTGTACGCCACTGTCAGCGCAGTATGTCCTGGCAATCTGGCCGCCCGCCAGAGGCCGTGGCGGCGGATCGTAGTAAAGCTGTATTCCCAGGTCCCGGTCCTCCTCGAACACCACTCCGTTCCTAACCGCCCCGGACATCGTCAGGATACCGTCTTCGATAACGGGAAGCAGGTCATACTCGACATAGTCACCCTCGTACTGAAGGACAACCGCTGTGTTGTACTCGTCCCACACCAATCCGACGTTGATCTTCCTGTGTTTCCAGTCAAGGGCGCTGTCGCTCATCCAGCCACTTATGCTGTCCCTTGCTCTGTACCCGTCGGTTGCCACTATGCAGTAGTCGCTCCCGACCACGTAGCTGCTGTTTGACTGGTATCCTCCGGCGAGGCTGTATCTCATATACGGCTTCAGTCCGTTCAGGTCCCATTGGGACGAGAAACATCCCTCAAGTGACGCCTCGGCATGAAGCTGTGCAGCGGCGTTATCGCCAAGAACAAGTGGCGTCAGTCCGGCCGCAGCCCTGTCCTCGTTGACGATCTCCAGCATCCGGCGCTTCACCTCAATGTGACGCTGGGTAGGCGGACCATCTGAGACAGGGACCCCGGAGGCCACCGCGGCGGGTCCTTTAAGACTTGGCAGGTCGTCAACGAAGATCGAGTATGTGGAAACGACCGTGTCCTCACCATTCAGAGGCGCCCACAGGACGAGCGTGTATACACCGCTTCCGTGAATTTCCAGAAGGTCGCCGACTTCGACGCTTGTCGAGAAGTTATCGCCATCGACGCTCCACCGTGACGCGGTTATCATCGCCAGGACGACGGTCTCGTCCTGCACCTGCTTTTGACTGGCGTCGTACGCCTCCTGCCACAGGGCACGCGCTTCCTCGTGGGAACGAGCATGCGGAGCGTCGGTGGGGATCTCGTATGGATCAGGACATGCACTGCCCTCAATCCTCCTGGCAACCTCGTCCCTGAAATAGACCAGGTCGCCCATCTCAGGCCTTCTCAGATATGCGACGTGCAGGCCGTTTCTGGAACAGTAGGTACGCGACACCTGGCCCAGGGTGAGTTGGCGTGGCGGCGGATCGTAGTCTATCTGGATGCGCAGATCCCCATCGTCCTGGAACTGCACACCGTTCTTCACCCTCCCCGACATGGTCAGGATGCCACTCTCCAGGGTCGGCAACCGTTCGTACTCCACATAGTCGCCCCCGAACTGCTGGACGGCCTTGAAATTATACCGGTCCCACGCTAGGCTGATGTTGACTCTCCCGTGCTTGGGGCGGAGGATGTTGCGCCTGTGGCCGGGGCTGTTCATCCAGCCCGCCATTGCCTCTCGCACCTCTTCTTCGACATTAGTGATGGGACGGTAGTTGTCAGCCTCAGTGATACAGTAGTCGCTGCCATGTACGTTCTCACCACTGGACTGGTAGCCTCCGGCGAGGCTGTACCTCATGTACGGCTTCAGTCCGTCAAGTCCCCAGTGCGACGAGAAGCATCCCTCAAGTGCTGCCTCCGCGTGTAGCTGCGCGGCAGGACTGTCGCCCAAAGTGACCGGCTGCAGACCGGCTCCTGTGCGCTCTTCATTGATGAGTTCGAGCATCAGCTGCTTCTGGTCAATGTGTCGAAGATGAACCGGGATGGATGGATCGGCCGTAGGGGTGGGCGTGGGGGGAATGGACGTGGACGTTGGTCCGGGGGTCGATTCCCTGGCTGGCGATGGCGTTTTCGTGGGCAGCGGCACGGACACCGCGGAAATGGGGGTTGACGGCGTTCGGTTCGGCTGGACAGGCGGCGTCTCTCTCGAAACCGGTGTGGCAGATGCAGTGGGATCCGGTGTCGGTATCGCCGGCACCTCAGTGGCTCCTGTCTGAGGCCGAGGAGCGGCAGACGTCGCCTGGACAATGACACTGGATGGTCCCGTGGACGCCGGAGACCTCGCGGTCGATGATGTCTCCTGGCCACACCCCAACGGAGCTACGGCGCACGCAAGTCCGATTAGGCTGAGCACAGCGATTCTCAGAAAGATTCCACGCATACTCCGCATACCCTTCTCAACCGTTCTCGAGTCCATCTCCCAGGTTGACCGTGACATGGCAGAGCCAATCAGCCGGGGCAGTCGATGTGAAGATTGAGGACCGCGTCAGGAGAATCCCCATGACTTCACGCCGGGATTGATGGGCAAGCCTGGAGATCCCCCATGACGTGCGCCTCCGGAGCCACAGACGAACAACGGGTGAGTCCGGCAATCAACTGCTCAATCCTCAGAGGCCAGCAGCGGGCGTACCTCCCTGTTCCGTACCTCTGTGAACGCCTGGTCCTTCAGGATATCGACGTCCGGAACCTGGACGATGCCCATGAACCTCGTCCCGCGGTCGCCGCCGAACACAATTGCGCCAGAGCGGACAAGTTCGGATAGTCCGTCCGCAACCGCGGACCGTGACAGGGTGGTCAACCGGACGAGGTCTTTCTGCCTGATGAGGATTCTCCTGTCCTCGCCGTGGTCCTCGTCCTCGAGGGCGAGCCGCGACACGAGCGCTGCCGCCACCCTCGACGCGGTACTGCCGCTGGTCGCGAGTGACGTCCAGTAGAAGCGTGCCATGCGACGCATCAGGAGCTGGTGCATCCGGTCCCCTACGCCTGGAATCCGATCCACTATCTCCGCCATGACACTCACGGGTATTCCCACGACGATCGACTCGGTCACGGCCGAGTAGCTACCAACCCATCGCTGTGCTCCGGCGAGGAACTCGTACTCACCGATGAGGAAGGGTGCGGTCAGCTCGGAGTGCGGGTACTGCCATGGGACGACGGTCCCGTTCTGAACGAAGATCAGGTGGGTGAACCGCGCTCCCGACCGGATCAGCGGAACGTCGGCAGAAGGGGCAGCGTACCTCATCTCCAGGGGCTCTGCCGCGTCCGACAGCACGCTCTCGATCACGGAGGGTTCCGCCGAACTGAAGTGCAGGCAACGTGCCAGTGCCTGCGCAAAACCGGCAATCTCAACAGCCATACGGCGCAGTCCTCCCGGTCCTCTTCAATGACTCAGTTCCTCTCGTCGAATTGTTCATGAACCTGATGTCGCATGTTGAAGGCAACGGCAGTATATCAGATAAGAGTTGTGGCGAGCATATACTAAGCAGGCTTGACTATATTATATATGACGTATACATTACATATCGTCTCAATCATCGCATGGCCAAAGCACTCTTCCCCCTCATCATCGGTTCATCCGTTTATTCGAAGATCACCCGCTGCTGATGCAGTCCTGGTGTGAACATCACTCGCTGAGACAGAAAGAGTTCGACAGGAAGGATAGGTGCACAGCTCCATCACACCCTGCGAGCTGTCAGTTCCTTAGGAAAGGCTAGACCATGAACCGCCATTTCATCCACACGGCAAGATTCTATAGGTCGTCACTCGCCACCAAGGTGAAAGCCAGCATCTGCGTGATGGCAGTCCTGATTCTGGCATATGTCGTGTTCGTGCAGGGGTGGCAGAACGTGTCGGCCCA
>DAOUHG010000232.1:0-6693 GCA_034428835.1 Dehalococcoidia bacterium | reverse complement strand
GACGAGGACATCGAAGGCCGTGGCATGGTCTTCTTGAGCGCCCATCCCGATGAGGAGCATCACGAGTTCGTGATTATGAAGGGAAGGACCGGAGACGCCAGCGCTCAGGTCATACAGCAGCTGTCGTTTAAGGTAGACACCCTGGCAGAGCTGAAGGATTTCCACACCGTCTTCAAGAATGAGGGGGTAGAGATTCAGCGCACTGTCAGCCACGGCAACGCCTTCGGAATGTACGCAAACGACCCGGAAGGCAACACAATTGAGGTGTACTACAAGACTGGTTTCCCGGTACCGCAGCCGCACGGCGACCCGGTTGATCTGGATACATCGGAAGAAGAGTTGATCGAAATTGCGAGGTCGGCTATTCCAACCTCGTGAAGTTCGACTTGGAATGTCCTGACGCGCAACATATCCGCACTATCGGTGGAGGGTGAAAACAGATGAAGCTAGTGTTGAAGGCCGACCGCTTGATCGACGGCACTGGGAACGACCCCGTTAAGAACGCGGCCGTTGTAGTGACCGATGGACGCATCTCGGAGGTGACGACTCAAGACAAGCTCGCCATTGGCGAGCGCGAGGAAGTCGACGTGATCGAGGTCGCCGACGGCACACTGATGCCCGGCTTCATCGAGATGCACACCCACATCCATTGCAGCGCACAGGCCGACGCCTACATGCACATCACCACCGAGAGCAACGAGACTTTCATCATGCGCGGCGTTTCCGCTGTCCGTGCTGCCCTCAGCTCCGGCGTCACAACCATGCGCGACCTCGGCAGCAGGAACGAAGTCATACTCCCCATCAAGTCTGCCGTCGAAAACGGCATTGTACCCGGACCCAGGATGGTCGTGGCAGGCACGCCAATCACCACCACGGGCGGCCACTGCAATATGTTCGGCACGGAAGCGGACTCCGCGGAGGACGTCGTCACCGCCATTCGCACCCAGTTCAAGCTCGGAGCGGACTGCATCAAGGTCATGTCCACTGGCGGCGGATTTACGCCCGGTACCAACGTCCGTGCCCCTCAGTACCCGGTCGAGACTCTTCGGGCTGCAGTGACGGACGCCGAGCGGCTTGGTCTCCGCGTAGCGGCCCACTGTCACGCCTCGGCCGGCGTCAGGAACTGTGTCAACGCTGGGATCCACAACCTGATCCACTGCTCCTGGCTCGCCGAGTCCGAAGAAGACATGTACGACTACGACACCGACTACGCCGACATGATCGCCGAGAAGGGAATCTTCGTCGATCCTACCCTGGCGCTCGGCCGCCTGAACAGTCTGCGCGGTCGCGTAAGAAGGGGTGGCGGACAGGGAATGGGAGATCCCGCCCGACGATTCGAGATTCTTCGAGACATGTGGGACCGAGGCGTCAAGTTCGTCACAGGCATGGACGCCGGAATGACCAACGCCAACTTCGACGACTTCGCCTACATCCCGCAGGTCATGGTCGAGGAGATGCACATCACCCCAATGGAGGCGATCGTCTGCTCCACTCAGACCTCAGCGGAATGTCTCGGTCTCGAAGACGAGATCGGCACGCTGGAGGCCGGCAAGTCGGCGGACGTACTGATTGTCAACGGCGACCCATCGGAGGACATCACTGCGCTGCACAACGTCAACACGATCGTTTCTCAGGGCGCGGTGGCCAAGCGCGACAACGAACTGCTCATCTAGTTCCAAACGTGGCTGGCGAGAGCCGTCAGCACCGTCCTTACCTCAGGGCAATCGCATTTGGAATCTAGCCCGCCTGCTACTGCCCCCTCTCCCTAAGGGAGAGGGTTGGGGTGAGGGTGATTAGTCTGATTCCGTCGTTTCTGCGATTGTCCCGCCCCGTCCCTCCTTGGGCGGGCCTTCTGCTAACCACACTCGCTCTCTTTGCTGCCTTTTCATGCGGAGGTGATGAGGCAACTGCGCCTTTGCCCACGCCCTCCCCTGTATCACCACCGCCAACCACCGTCGCAAGCCCGGCACCAGCCCAGACACCTGCCGTCGTACCGACCGCGACTCAATCACCGGCCCGACCATCGCCCACATCGACGCCAGCCCCACGTCCTGAACCGACGACAGCGCCTCCCCAGGATCGACCCGCACCTATCGCGACACCCAGTCCGCCTCCAGCTAACCCTACCCCCACATCGATCCCGTCGGTCCCAACTCCAGCCTCTCGCCCGCCCCCAACAGCCCCGGACGTACTTGGACTTGAACCGCCCGGACGTATTCCCGCACCTGCCCCCGTTGGCCTGGAAGGCTGGATCAACTCGGAGCCACTTGAGGTGTCGGATTTCGCTGGCAAAATCGTCCTGTTCGACTTCTGGACGTACACATGCGTCAACTGCATCCGCACGCTGCCTTACCTGAAAGACTGGCATGAAAAGTACGCCGACGAAGGCCTCCTGGTTATAGGCGTGCACACGCCCGAGTTCGACTTCGAAAAGCTGCATGAGAACGTCGCGGCGGCGGTCGCCGATCTTGGAGTAGAGTACCCCGTGGCTCAGGACAACAACCGCGGCACATGGCAGACATATCGCGTGCAGGCATGGCCGACCAAGTACATCATGGACGGTCAGGGCTTCGTTCGTTACTACTACCGTGGCGAGGGCGCCTACGCCGACACCGAGCGCGTCATCCGATTCCTGCTTGAGGAGGCGGGACGCGACCTCTCGCACATAGACCCGAACTCGGATCCAGACCCGGTACCCATAGCGGGCACGCGCGCTACAGACATGGAGAAGTTCCTGACAAGAGAATTGTACGCCGGAACGACTCGCAACATCGACTTCGGCGGCGCATACATACTCAACGAGGAGTACTACAAGACGCCCGGCGCCGTCCACGACTACACCGATCCGGGCGAGCGCAAGAACCATTTCCTGTTCATCCACGGCGAGTGGCTGAACACGCCGGAGAGTTTGCACCACGCTAGGACAAGTGCCGACTACGACGACTACATTGGATTCCGGTTCTTCGCCAACGAGGTGAACGCCGTGCTAAACCACGAGCCCGGCGAGTCGTACGGCTTCCGAGTCACTATGGACGGCGGCCCCGTGCCGGAAGAGTCCGCGGGACCAGACATCGAGTACGACGACGACGGCAACAGCTACGTCACGGTGGACTCGCCGCGCATGTACCGCCTGATCAGCCAGGCAGACGTGTCCTCACACGAACTCCTGATAAAACCTGCCGACGACCGCTTCTCCATCTACGCCTTCACCTTCGGAGCCTACGACCAGAACGACGGCTGAGCTTACGTCAGCACCTACCTACGTGGCTCCTGCGGAAGACATCCGTGGGACGCTTGACGTACATCGTCAATACGCCTTACATTTGTTCTTGACATGATCCTAGGGTATCGAGACAGGCGGACCGCTAGGTTCGCCGCCGGAGAGTTCGTGCCGGCGTTCCAAGGATTCGAGAATCAGGCTGCAAGGCGTCTGTCAATCCTGAACGCAGCTCCTTCCCTGGAGACTCTAAGGGCATTGCCCAGCAATCGTCTCGAAGCTCTCAGAGGATCGAGAGACGGTCAGTTCTCAATTCGAGTCAACAGACAGTGGCGAATCTGCTTCACTTGGGCTGAAGGTCTGGGGCCAACCGATGTCGAGATCGTCGACTATCATTAGACCATAAAGGGGACCGGAGACATGTTGAAAATAGCCGTTCACCCAGGGGAGATTCTAAGGGACGAGCTTGAGGAAGTGGGCGTGTCGCAGACCACCTTCGCGCGACAGATAGGTGTGCCCCCAAACCGCGTCAGCCAGATAATCGCTGGCAAGCGATCTGTGACCAGCGACACAGCCCTGAGATTTGGACACTGGTTCGAGGTAGATCCACAGTTCTGGCTCAATCTACAGACCCAGTTCGACTTGGCCGAGGCTGAACGCCGAATCGGAGCCGCAGTGCGTGACCTGCCCACCGCACGAGCAGGGTAGCAGGTTTACCTCAGCCCCCCTGCCATCGCCGCTGAGTCCGGATGCCGGCGCAGCAGAAACAGCACGATTAGCCCACCGACCGCAAGCAGTCCGTTGAGTCCGAACGCGAGGCCCCAGCCCGTGGGGCCTTCTACGATGTCGAGTATCCCGCCCGCAAGCACCGGCGCGATCGCCCCTACTGTGAATCCTATGAAGTTCTGGACGCCCTGGGCCGAGCCAATCCGGTTCGCCGGGGCAAGCTCCGTCGCCGCTGTCGAGTAGATCGCCGAGTCAGCCGCCGTAGAGAATCCGTAGACGAATCCCAGGACAATCAGGACCGGCACTGGCGCCCCTATCAGCCAACCCACCACGAAAGAAACAACGCCACTGACGGCGAAGATCAGTCCTGCACCTGCCGTACGGCCCATCCGATCGGACACCATTCCGCCAAGGAACACCCCCACGCTGCCCGTCATGAACATGGCCCCGGACCACGTCGCTGCTAGCACGGCCGCCTCGCCCGGTTCCCGCCCGCTTTGCACCAGCGCAGCCACCAGTAGCAGTGGGAGCCATAACCTCGCGAGATATAGCTCGGCTGTGTGGAGCGCGTAAGCCAGGTTCAGCAGCAGTATCGAGCCACCTCTGAGAATTCTCAGGTCCGGCCCCCAGGATCTCGGAGCGCCTGAAACAGCGTCGTCCGATCGTCTGTCTCGCACCACCCACAGCGCGATCGCAACGCCCACCAGACCAACCAGCGCTGTTGTCAGGTACGCCTCTCGCCATGAGCCGGTCACGTCCAGAAGCCAGCCCATGAAGGCATACGAACCGGTCGTGCCCACGAACCCAATACTTACGAACGTGCCCACCGCGGTCCCACGCATACTGCCAGCGAATCGGAGCGAAACAAGCCTGACTCCCGGTATGTACGCGCCAACGTGTCCCGCCCCTGCTGCGATCCTGAGCAATGACGCCGTCCACACCTCACGCGCCAGTAGGGGAAACAGGAGGTTGCTAACCGCCATCACCACGATGCTGACAAGCAGCACCCTTCTGGCGGGAACCCTGTCCGTGACCGGCAGCAGGAACAACGCCGACAGCGCGCTGCCCATAAGGTAGGCGCTGAAGACAACAGCCGCCTCCGTGTTGCTCATCCCCCACTCGTCCCGCACAAACGGCACCGAAACGATGTAGCTGGAGAACGGCAGCAGCGTCAGCAGCAGCGTGGAGCTGATAGCGCCCAGCCAAGCGATGTCTGACCAGCTTCCAAGTCCAAGCCGGACGCCTGTGCCGGAGTGGGGGTCTGAGCTCATCGGGATTGTCAATCTCCGCTGACATGTTAGGGAATTACTGACAAAGGTTGACAAGCCATCCGTCAACCCTCAGTATTAGACCATCCCGACTGAGGTATGGCAATGGCAGGCAGGACTGAGAGAACGGGAATCACCCTGGTACAACTCTTCGAGATGTTCCCGGACGAGGAATCGGCACGGACATGGTTTGAGGAAGCTATCTGGCCGGAGGGCAGGGCCTGTGGCCAGTGTGGTAGCGTGCGGACGCGAGAGGCGTCCCACGCCAAGATGCCTTACTGGTGCACTGATTGCCGGAGCTACTTCAGCGTCAAGACAGGGACGGTGATGCAGTCGTCCAAGCTGTCGCTCCGCAAGTGGGCAATAGCCATATACCTGATGACGACGAACCTCAAGGGAGTGTCGAGCGTCAAGTTAGGGCGAGACCTTGGCATTTCTCAAAAGAGTGCATGGCACATGATGCACAGGATACGGGAGGCAATGCGGTCATACGACCCATTGTTTCGCGGCCCTGTCGAAGCGGATGAGACCTACATCGGGGGAATCGAAGCAAACAAGCACGAGTGGAAGCGAAGTCACGCGGGCGGAGGGCCAGTCAACATGACGGCGGTTGTTGGGGTGAAGGATCGCGAGACCAATCAGGTGTCAGCAATGCCTGTCGAGCGCACGGACAGCGCGACGCTTCAGGGATTCGTCCACACCCGCACTGAGACCACGGCGACGGTGTACACGGACGAAGCGCGGGCCTATGTCGGTCTGAGGCGGGCGCACGAGACCGTCAAACACCGTGTTGGCGAATACGTGAGGGAACAGGCCCACACGAACGGACTGGAATCGTTCTGGGCACTCATGAAGCGCGGCTACCAGGGTGTGTACCACTGGATGAGCGAGAAGCACCTGCACCGCTACGTTGTCGAGTTTGAGGGTCGCCACAACGACCGTCCCCTGGACACGATTGACCAAATGACCGCCATCGTCCAGAGGATGTTCAATCGCCGCCTTCGGTTCATCGACCTGGTAGGGCCTGCTGAGACACGGCTGAACACCCAGTTGAGGCTTGTCTAGTGCCTCACCATACCTACCAGCACAGGGCATACACGTCACGGGCCGGATATGCGCGAATAGCAGAAGTGCTCCGGCATAATTGCGACCTGTACAACGCGGCGAGACTGGAGCGCATGACGGCATGGAAGCAGTCCAGCAAGTCCCGCACCTTCTATGACCAGTGCAAGGAGCTCACAAAGGTCAGGGCAGACGACCCTGACGGTTACGGTTCCGAAGCGGTCTCCTATGGTCGTGGCGCACTCAAGCGTATAGACAGGGCATACTCTGCCTTCTACGCAAGGTGTAAGCGAGGAGAGACGCCGGGACACCCACGCTGGAAGCCCTATCATCGCTACCGGACGCTGGACGTGTTCGGACTCAGTACGGGAACGGTCAAGCGGGTTGGCGAACAGACACGAATCAAGGTGCGTGGGCTGC